>DAIMMR010000335.1:0-4466 GCA_036720575.1 Clostridium sp. | reverse complement strand
AAACGAGCTTTCAAAAATTTAATTAAAGATTTTTTGTAGTGTAACGGAAAAAAATTCACCTTCATTGTCCTCTGTCCTCTGTCAATTGTCCTCTGAAAAGTTGCTTTGCAATATTTTTATTTTTCGCAGCACAGCGGAGAAAAATCTACCGAAATTGTGCATTGTGAATTCATCGTTTACTAATTTAATACTTGAAAATATATTTTTGTAACATCGGGGGTTAACTTGTTTCCTGACCTATCATGTATGTTGTATTTACCAGTACCAAGTACTGTAATTGTGTATTTTTCTCCTGATTTATATCCTTCAGAAGGTGGATTTATTGCTATGGTGTCAGGACTTTCAAAAGTAAAAGAAACATTTACATAGTTTCCACTGCTGTCAGTAACACTAATATTATCGGTCATAGTGTCATCTATATCATTTAAAACTGTATCGTCTTTATTTGATCTAATTTCATTTGAGTCTATAGCTTTAGAAAATTTAATCTTCCATGTTTTAAAATGGTCTTCAATTGTGGTATTTGGAATAATTTTTGTATTAGCAAATTTAATCATATTGCACTTGCCATCTTTTACAGTTAAAGCACATCCGTTGTCAAAGTTAGAAGCACTTTCTAAATTATAATAAATGAAATTGGAACCATTCCTATCTATATATCCCCATTTTACGTATTTATCAATATAGCTGCCATCTTTAAAATCTTTAATATCGGTATCATTTGTATTTTTTTCTACGGCAGCGTATCCTTCGTTAAAATTGGAGGCATCTTCAAACATAGGTTCTATTACGGTATCACCTTTAGAGTTTATAAAACCAAATTTATTGTCCTTTTCTACTCTTGCCATACCTTCTTGAAAAGCATATACTTTATCAAACTTGGATTCATGAGTTAGTTCTCCTTTAGTATTTATAAATCCGTATTGCCCTCCAGAGGATACAATAGCTTTTCCTTCTTGAAAATTATCTATCCAGTCAAATTGAGGCTGGACAATTATTTTACCTGTTTGGTTCATAATGCCATATGTGCCATCTTTAATTATTTGGCACATTCCATTATTTTCAGGTATTATGCTGTCATAGTTTGGACTTAGAACAAAGTTAGCATTCTTATCTACAACACCATGTTTTTCTCCATTTGAGACTCTAATTAGATTGTTATTTAGACATGATATACTATTATATTTAGTATCTAAAATTATTTTACCATTCATATCTGAAAGACCCCAGTATTTATCTTTTTTCACAGGAATCAGACCTAAGATGGGAGATTTTATCTCGTCAAAATTGAAAGATTTAAAGTTACCAGATTTATCTACAAGTTCACAAAGGGTTCCTTTTTTCACGGCAGCGTATCCATCATTAAAGTCATAGGCGTTATCATAATTACATTCTAAAAGCATACTGCCGTCACTTTTTAAAAAACCATATTTATTGTCTTTTCTAACTCTCGTAAATCCATTGCAAAATCCATAAATTACGTCAAATTGTGGTTCAGTAATGATTTTACCGGAACTGTTTATTAAACCCCACTTGGAATTTTTACATACAGCAGCTGTCCTATTCTCAAAAAAATCTGAAACATCATCAAATTGAGGTTGTACAATAACATTTCCATCTGTATCTATAAAGCCCAATTTAGAACCTTTGGCAGCTTTAGCATAGCCATTTTTGAAAGAGGATATGGAAGTAAATTCAGCTGCTGTTTTTATTGTACCATCTTTACCAATGAATCCATAAAAGTTACCATTTTTAAATTTAGCAAGCCCATTTTGAAAGGCATATACATTGTCACAAGGTATGTTTAGATTTGTGGTTGAATAACTTGCAGTACTTGCTGCCAGTACATTAGTTGAATTAAAGATAAATGCAGCACTGAATGCAAATAGAGAAGTTAAAATCAAGCTGTAATATTTTTTAAAGACTTCTTTCAAAGTCCTCCCCTCCTCAATTATATTTTTTAGATTATTATACCATTTATAATATGAAATTAGTACTGTCGTTATTAAAAACGAGTACTGAAAATTTATTAGTAAAACAAGGAAGAATATTTACTAGAAATTGAAAATTGACAACTGAAATTTGTAATGATATATTTAACTAAGAATATTAGCTAAACCAGTAAATGTGTTTAGTATAAGCAACTTGGAGGTATAATATGGTTAAAAAAGCACAACATAATAAAGCAAATGATAGTGAAGAATATGTTTCCACAGTTCTTTCACTTTTAGATGAAGAGGAAAATGTAGTTTCAGATGTGCAGAAAGAGATTTTTGAAGATGAAATAAAAGAATTGCCCCCAATAAAGGAAGGGCAACTTAATGTATCAGGTATATATGTCTATGATTTAGAAGACAAGCTAGAAGTTAAAATATATATAAGAAATGGACTTTCATATGACTTGAATTTACAAAAGATACCTTTAATGATTACAAATTCTAAAGGAGATATTTTAGCAGCACAGGAATTTAATTTGGCCTGTATTGGAGATATTCCACCTCATTCAGCAAGACCTGTAAAACTGTACTTTAATAAAGAAAATGTTAAAGTGGATAAAATACCACAGGATGATTGGAAAGTTGTTTTAAATGGTAAATTTAATGTTGCTGCAAAGGTAAGACCTATATATGAAGGACTTCCTGAAGGAATAAGTGTAAATGATAAGTTAGTTTATGACAAGTTTTTAGCAGAACTTCCTGAGATGGAAGAAGGACAATTTGATATATCTACTTTTAGTATAGGAATTCAGACAAATGGTAATATTTTAGTAACGGCTGTTATGAGAAATGCTACTAACAAGCCGATTACAATAAATAAGTTGCCTATGACTGTACTGGATGACAAAAAGAGGCCTGTTAAATCTGAGAATTTCATATTAAAAGATTTTACAGTAAACTCCCGGAAAGCAAAGATATGTAATTTTGCATTTCCTACTAATGTACATCCAGAACAAGATCAGCCTTTAAATGGATGGTCTGTGGCATATAAACTGGTAAACATAAAAGATATGGTAAAAATAGAAAGAAGATAGTGTGATAGATAAGGTATTTAAAATTAAATAGTTTAGAATGTTGATTTTAGCAGGATTCCATAGTTCTTTTGTAAACTAATAAAGTTTTAAATAATATAAATGTTAAATTAAAGAATATAATTTTGGAGGAGTTCTACATGAAAAAAAATGGGAAGAAAGTTCTATCAGCCTGCAGTATAGCATCCTTACTTATAACTACCACAGCCGTTTCAACGAATGTAAAAGCAGTAGGTTCATCTGAAAATAGATTGGGAGGCGCAAACAGATATGAGACAGCAGCTAAAATATCTCAATCAGGATGGACTACATCAGATTATGCAATAGTAGCAAATGGAGAAGGTTATGCAGATGCACTTTGCGCTTCTCCACTTGCAAAAGCTAACAATGCACCTATACTTTTAACTACAAATGGCAGCTTAAGCCAAAATGCATTAGATGAACTTAAGAGACTAAAAGTTAAACACGTAATTGTAGTTGGAGGAACAGGAGTAGTATCCGATAGTGTTTTGAACAGTATAAAGGCACAGGTTACTGATGTAGAAAGAATAGGTGGACAAGATAGGTATGAAACTTCAGTAAAAATAGCTGAAAAGCTTGGAACAGTTACAAAGGTAGTTGTTGCCAGCGGAGAAGGTTATGCAGATGCCCTCTCAACAGGACCTGCTGCAGCTATAAACGGTGTGCCTATTATACTCACTAGAAGCAATATTTTACCAAATGTTACATCAAATTACATTAAAGCAAATCCTCAAATAACTCAAACTTACGTAATAGGTGGTACAGCTGCCGTAAGTAATTCTGCTGTAAACTCACTTCCATCTGTAAAGAGATTAGGCGGACAAGATAGATATGCTACAAACATAGCTGTTTTAAAAGAATTTGCTTCAAGTTTTAATTTCAGCAGCATTTATACAGCACTTGGAAGCGGACCAATAGGTAACGAATTTGCAGATGCTATTACGGGTGGAGCACTGGCAGCTAAAAATAGAAGTCCTCTTGTAATAACAGGAAAAGCATTGAGTTCTGTTACTACAGACTTTCTCAAGGAAAAGGGTTTTACAAACAGTATTCTTATAGTATTAGGTGGAACAGCTAATATATCCGATGCAATGGCCAGCGAAATTAAAGGCTCAATTGGATCAAAATCATCAGGCGGAGGCGGTGGATCAGGTTATAGTGATCTTACTGATGATGTTTCCAGGTACTATGCATCAAAAATTGGTGATGCTATATCTCAGGATGCCAATTTAAGTAAATATTTTACTGTAAATACAACTAATGGTATAACTTTAACGGTTAATAAGACCTACAGCGATAAAGTAGTTTCTTATGAAACCATGTTTGATAACAAGGACAACGCTGATGTAGATACAATAAAATGTAGATTAGATGCAGCCTATGATTTACTAAGTGCTCATATAAATATCATTAATAT
>DAIMMR010000334.1:0-4486 GCA_036720575.1 Clostridium sp. | reverse complement strand
GTATTTTCTATATCTGAAGAATATACCACAATAGTCCTTACTTTTCTCTTTTCTCTATAAAATAGCGAAGCATCATAGTAAAGGAATCTTTTAATATCATCTTTTTTATCCGTGGTCTGAAATTCAAAATGTAAATAGTTTCCATCTTCAGTGTAAAATAAATAGTCCGTGTAACCGGTCTTTATCTCTATATTCTTTATTTCTGTTTCAGCCGGTGCTATTATTTTAGTTCCTATATTAAAAAAACTCACTGCACTCTGCTGAAATATTTCCATCGCTTTTTTCATAACTGCATCTTCTACTTTATTATAATCCATATCAATCATCTCTTTCCATAATAATTTATCTGATGGCTACCTACTGTAACACTCCCACTTCTATCAAAGTGGGAGATAACAGTAGCTACGCCCCTAGATAATTCATCTAAACTTAGTGGGAGAAACAAACTCCCACTAAGTAAGATTCATTGATATTTTTATTATGGTCATAAAAAATTAATTCTATACAAACATCTGTTCTTTTCGTAATCATTTAAATATACTAAAAAAGAACAGCTACAGGTACTCCCTAATTCTTACTTTGTAGTGCTAGCACCTACAAAAAAACAAGCACCAGCAGCTATTTCTCCAGCCATTGATGCTCATTCTAATATTTTCCCATATTCTGTTTTTCTACTTTCTTCATTTGATGGGTCAAAAGCAGCCAACTTTCCATCAATTGAAGTTTCAACATATTTTTTATCCGATGACTACTTGCTCTAATACTCCCACGCACTCTGTGAAAGCGACTGTCACCAAATCTAAGAATTTGGGACATCTGCTTTTCTCCAAGTGGGAGTAAAGAGCAGCTACATCCCTGGATAACGATTTTCCCTAAAGGATAACGTCTTCTAAGTGCTGAAGCACTAAGAATACTGTTAATAAGCATCAGGTGGAGTTAAAACTCCATCTGATGCCAAGAACTCTGTTTATATTCCTCGGCACACTGTACCATTTTTGCTTTTACAGGGTTTAGATGAATATATCTGCTAATTTCTAATGCTTGAGCATCATTTTCTATTAATTCTGAGTAATATCTTTCCTGAAACAGATGTCCTATATAATTATACTTATTGTTAAAGTATCGAGCATATATACCATTTACTCTCCTCATAAAAAAACTTATATGTTTTTCCTTAGTTTGTAACTGTATCAGTACCTGTAGTTGTATTAGTTGCAGTCATTCCAAGAGTAGCTGTAGCATCCGTAGCACCTGCTGCTTCTGTTATATTAGCACCTGCTCCTGTATTCTTAGTAGAAAATACAATCTTATTTCCACTTAAAGATGCACTAGCTTGTAAAGATAAATCTTTACAAGTATTATAAGTTGCTAATGTAGTATTGATTGCATTTAATAGACCAGAAGCATCATAAGTACCTGCTGCTATTGTAGCTGCCTTTACAGCTGAAGAATTCTCTACTGTACCTTGAGCTGTTGAAGCTCCAGCAAGTGACCCATTTAAAAGTTTCTTAGTATTAAACTCTGTAGTAGTTGATATTCTATCAATTTCTGATTTTAATTGATCAGTCTCTGTCTGCATTGCTTTTCTATCAGAATCTGTTGCAGTATCATTTGATCCCTGAACTGAAAGTTCTCTCATTCTTTGAAGAATTGATGTTGTCTCATTTAAAGCACCTTCAGCTGTTTGTACCATTGAGATACTATCTTGAGCATTACTTGATGCTTGAGTAAGACCTGATATTTGTCCTCTCATTTTTTCAGATATAGCGAGTCCTGCCGCACTATTGATCCTAAGACCTGAAGAAAGTTTTTGCATTAACTTAGCTGCATTGTTTGAGTTAATGTTCATGTTTCTTATAGCATTGTTTGCCATTAAGTTGTGATTAATTATCATAAAAGTTCCCTCCTTGATTTTTAAAGTGGACTTCCTTTTCCACTATTTAAATTTTATTTATAGTTAAGCTCTTTGAGCCTACTACCTAGATTTGTTAAATTGTTGCTTTTTAGCTTGTCTTTGTTGACATCCTGTTGCTTCTTTGTTGAATTTCATCATCCAGTTATATCAATGCTTCATCAGCATTTTCAACATTAAGTTGACTTTCAACACTTAGGCAACCTTCTTCCGTCAAAGTTTCCCATATTTTCTATATACATACACAACGATAAAACCCAGTAAAATCAAGGAGTTCAGAGCTTACAAAATCTGTATCATTAGAAAAACTAATATAAATGGAAAATTCCTGTTGCATTAGGAATGTAAATCATATGGTTTTGGAATAGTCCCATATGAAAATCATATGGAGTTGGCGGGATTTTCATATGGAAATCATTACTTTTCCATATGGAGAATGTTGAAAATGCATAAAAAAAATAGCAGCCTCAAAGGCTACCATTGAAAAATTCCTTCATAATATGTAAGACATGAATATTGGCACTACCAACACTGTAAAAGCTAAGTGTCGATAGTGCCTATACCTACGTATATTTCAAAGTAAACAATCTAAATTACAATTTGTTCTCTGCCTATTTTTCTGCTCTCTAAATATATTGTATCTGGACATAAATCTTGTTCATGTAACCATTGAACTGTTCCCATGAAAGGTTTCACCGTACTAAACAAACTCCAATCTTTCAACTCTTTAAATATACCTATATTCAAATATGGATTTACATCAAAAACACCAATTTCTCCATTAGTAAATGTTACAGTAAGTGTAAAGTCTTTATTAGGGACTACATTTTTTACTCTTGGATTCATAGCTTTCACCTCCTACTTTAAAGGGTCAATCTTATAAATATTCTCACCTTTTAGTGCTAATTCCCAATCAGCCATAAGTTCATCATTATGAATTTCTATCCACGCTTGAATTAACTTCATTTTGTTTGCCTTAATTTCGCCTTCAATTAGTTCTCCATTTGGTATGGAAATAACTGCTTCCTGTCCTTGATAAGTAACATGTATATGTGGAGTATGATGTTGTTTACTATCCATATAGTACATTGAAATAATAATTCCATAAAACATTGATAAAATTGCCATGCTTTTTCACCTTCTCTTGTATATATTATATCCAATTTCATAGTAAGTTTCACTATAAAATTATCACAGGTGTAATACTATAATCTTAAAAAATTCTTTCCTAATATAGGGCATAAATATCGTCACTACTGGCACTGTAAAAAATAAGATGACAATAGTGTCTATAGTGCCGATATCTACGGCTGTTTTGGGTATCCCTACTATTTTGTAGGGCTAGTAGGGCACAGTTGTTGCCCCCTTCGCTCTCAAAAATACACATAGGTCACACTCCTAGCAGTGTGTTGATTTCATTAGCAAAACCATGTTTTCTGAAGAACTCTACTAATGCCACTGTAAATACAACTTTCTGACTCACATTGTTTTGTACACTGTAATCCTTAACTATTTGGTCCATTAGGTCTGTCATGTGCACACACTTGGTCATGTATCTTCCTGGAATGTTGAATCTTGGCAGAGTTGCCTCATCATCTGCCTCACAGGAACCCATCAACTGCTCCAATGTATCCCTTGTTCTCCAGTAGCTGCTGCAGTAGCGGTAGTGCCTGTTTCAGTAGAAATTGTTCCTCGATGCTCAGTGCTACTCCTGTTGCTGTTCCAGCAGGTACTGTAGGAATTGTTTGTGCAGTATCTTCTGGAGCAGCTTCAGCGTCAATAGTTGAAATATCATAGAAATAGGTCTGTCCTTGCCACCCTTCCCATTGACTACATGAATGATTCTATTTCTCATATCTACATCTTCCATCTTCAAATTACAACACTCGGATACCCTCATGCCAGTATAATACATGGCTGTAATAGCAAGTCTAATCAGTCTATTTTCTACATTGGAAAGGAATTCCTGTACCTCTTCTACTGTTAGGAATTTTCTTTCTTTCCTTGGTGTCTTTACTGATAGTATCTTTTCTGATAGCTTGTCTTTTGTAAGTTCTTCATTGTAGGCATAAGTAAAATAGGCTTTTAGAATAATCACTATTCTTCTTCTACTATAAGGTGCATAGTTCTTGTCCGTTAGTAGGTATAGGGTATAGTCATTGATTACTTTTGGAGTAATATCTTCTACAGCAGCAGGCATATTGCTTTTTCTCACTAGATAATCATTGAATGCTGTAAGAGCTCATAGGTGTATCCCTTCACTGTTTTAGGACTCTTTCCTGTGTTCTTTAGGTAGTTCTCATATTCCTGTATAGGCTTTTTCAGTAACATTAGTAATCTCCTCCTTCAATGTTTTCACCTGACTTATGGACAGTAAATTGGGCTAAATATGAAAGTAATACATAAAAATTATTTATTGTATTATAAATACAATTGAATTTTATGTACAAATATCCTTATGATGATATTTATACTTATACATGAATTATCTTCAAGTTGAAATAGGTATACTTGTCCCATATTTTTAAGTAAGCTATTTACTTTTTTTACCATGTTAAATATCGTAAAGTATAA
>DAIMMR010000333.1:0-4516 GCA_036720575.1 Clostridium sp. | reverse complement strand
AATGATTATTAACGCAGTTACCTTTTTTATTGTCCAAAAGAAACTCACCCTGTTCCAAACGATCCCCTATAGCCATCAAGCTAAGAGAGAAAATTAGGAAGATATATGATATACTTTTAAAAAATATATAGAGCAAAGGATATACTACTATGAATAAAAATGTAAGACAATTAAGAGAATGCTTAAAAGAAGCCTTCTCTTTACAAGTCATCAACGAAATTTCTAAGGAAACTAAATTTGTATAACGAGAGAGTGAGCTTGCTGCGGATAAGTTCCTATTTCTATGTACATTTTATGGTGATTCAATTTGCAAAGTATCTCTTTCAAAGTTAGCAGCTGTACTTGCGTCAGAAGATAATATTTTAATATCATCTCAAGCTTTACATGAAAGATTTAATAAATATTCAGTAGAATTTTTAAAGAACTTTTATTATAGCAGAATAGTTTTTTAGCAAAAGGAAGCAAAGTAAAAAATCTGTTTAATAGAATTAATGTTGTAGATTCAACTGGCTTCAAGATATCTGATAATCTTAAGGATATTTACTCTGGAACAAATGTAATATAATTTGTACTTTTTCTTGACATAGCACCAGTATTATCATTAAACAATATTACGGTATATGGTATAATTGATAATATATTGTTTACTATTAAATCCATACCAGGACAGTTTTGTAGAGAGGAAAAGATTTGAAAATTTTAAAGAATATATAGATTTATTTTTACGCTATGGCAGGAAAAATTATTTGGAAAATGATATATTTAAAATCGATTTTGATTCCAGACAGATGCTTTTTATAAAACAGTTTGGCGTTATTGCTTTTAAAGAGGACAAAAATGGATATCAGAATAACCGTGAGAATCTTGCAAAACTTGTAGACTCCAAACTGCAGTTTCAATTGGTTTCATTCAGAATAAAGCTTATTTCATTAACATCAAGCTTAATATAAAGAAGTTGAATTGCACCTACATATGCAAGACAGAGCATTAATGGCCAACTTATGGAGCAATATGGAAGCGAATGCAGGAAATGTTTTGAAAATTTCAGAGAGGAGAATTAGGATGGAGATTTATGAAAGAGAAGTGCTTTCGGTGTCTGCTGGAAAGACCATAGAATTTATAGAAAAGTATAACATACATGCCTTTCCAAATAATAAATACCATAATTATAAAAAGTTTAAGTTTATAACTTTTAGGAGAAATAAAGACCTGTCAAAGGGCTATACAGGTGGTGAAATGGAAAATTTATACAAAGTAGTTGATAGCACACTGATCCTCAATCCATTTATGGATGACTATAATTATATAGTTAGGGACAAGTTCACCTCTTCACACTCTGAGTACATAGATAGATTACTGGGATATATTGATCACAGGTTACATAAAGGTGAGTTTGAGAAAAAAGAGCCCTTTAAGTTCTATGTGCTTTCAGAAACAGAGCGCATAGAACTGTTAGCCAGGCCAGTACCTGCAAAGATAGGTACCCGAGGATCTGTGTATTATAAGTTAAGTGATATTTTGAGCGGTAGAAAAAAGATTGAGAAGGGGTATTAAGTAAAATTTAAATTTAACTTTAAAGATGTAAATGAAATCCAAAAGCAGTATCTCAGATTTTCTTGATTTTTTACAAATTATCAATGATAATATAACCATCTTCAGAATTATAATTTATTTAAGAGATTAATAGAATGAGTTCGATAAAAGTATTGTAGATTACCACATGTTTTTTTACTTTGAAGCTAAGGATGCTGGCGCACTGTTAAAATATGCATTAATGAAAAGAAATTTATTATGAATTTCATCAACTTTATTCTATTGGAGAATTAGTTGTGGCACTTGAAGATGAATTTAAATAAATGAGTGCTTAAAAATAAAAATGATTAAAGCTGTATGAAATTTTAAGTTCCACTATAGAATTGAGTATTATTAAGATGTAAATTCAAGTTAAATAACTTTAAAAAATATTCCAGAGCGTAGGAAGTTGTCTATATAATTATCAGCAAGCATAAATGTTGGAGGGGTAAATAATGTTAAGCGGAGAGATAAAGTCAGAAAAAGTTGTATTTAAGAAAGTATTTTCACCGGAGTTTTGGTTTGTGGTACCGGAGTATCAAAGATCCTATGTATGGCAAACTGATAATATTTCTGAATTAATGGATGACTTGGAATATGCTTGTGAAAATAAACATAATAATGATTATTTCTTAGGATCATTAGTTTTAAAGGACTTAGAAAATAATGACTATCCTGAATATGAAGTATTAGATGGCCAGCAGAGATTAACAACATTTTTTATTATGATGGCTGTATTTAGAGACGCAATTTGTGATCAAGATTATAAGTATACTATTCAGGAGACAATATATCAAAAAGAAAATAAACTGAAAAAGATACCGGCACGTATGCGTATTACATATAAAATTAGAGATAATGTTGAAACATTTATAAAGGATGTTTTAATAGCAAGTAAAGGAACAGATAATAAGGAACTACTTAATGAATATTTAAAATCCAGTAACGTTTCTTTATCAAACATGGCAAATGCTGTAATTATATTGAAAGATTTAGTAGCAAATCTGCTAGATGAGGATAAACTGAAGCTTTTAGAGTTTATATTTAATAGGGCAATTTTTATTTATGTATCTACTGATAATACAGAAGATGCATTTAGAATGTTCTCAATTCTAAATAACAGAGGGATACCACTTACCACTGCTGATATTTTAAAATCAGAAAATATAGGTGAGTTGAAGACGGAGAAAGAAATAAAAAAATATGCAGAACTTTGGGAAGAAATAGAAGGAAAGCAAGGAGAACGATTTGATCGATTTTTGCAGTTTATTAGAACAATTTTGATTAAGGATAAGGCAAGGAGCAATTTGCTGGATGAGTTTCATGAGAAGATTTATGCGGTTATACCTCCAAAGTTGAAAAAAGGTGCAGATACGTTTAATTTAGTTAATAAATACAATGATATATATGAGCAGGTAATCGATTTACAAGATGATACTTTAGAAAATAGATTCAAAAATCTTGTTATCATTATGAAAATTGGGATGCGTTCTGATGATTGGATACCACCATTATTGTATTTTTATAAAAAATTTGGAATTGTTAAAATAAATGAATTCTTAAGCAAATTAGAATATAAATATACGGGTGATTGGGTTTGCGGTATTACTCCAACGTTGAGACTCGATGCAATGAATGAAATTTTAAAAAAGATTGAAAAAGCAGATAGTGCAAGTGAAGTTGTTGCAGATAGCGCATTATATAAAATCAATATAGATAACTTTAGGGCTAATCTGAATGGAGATATTTTTAAAAAACAGTATGCTAAATTTTTACTGCTAAAAGTGGAATATTTGTTAAGTGATAATGCAGTAATGGTTTCTAACTATCACAATATTAGTGTAGAACATGTCTTACCACAGAATCCAAAAGATGGGAGCCAATGGAAAAAAGATTTTAACGAGCAAAATCGTGAATTTTGGACACATAAGATATCTAACTTGGTATTATTAAGCAAAAAGAAAAATAGTGCATTAGGTAATTTGGACTTTATAGACAAGAAAGAAAAGTATTTAAATAAGAGAATTGATATTTTCAAGGCGAATAAAGTGTTTATGGATAGGCAGAATGTTTGGCTTCCAGATACTTTGGATGCAAGACAAAAACGAATTGTTAATCTACTAATTAGTAATACATGATATGTGCTCAAATTCTATCAGATAATAATGTAAATAACGGTTACTTGTTTTGTTAGTTGGTGCATTTTAATTTTTTGAGCGGGAACGTACCTAGATTTGTGTAAATCAAATCCAGGTACGTTGTTTCTATATAGCCCCTTAATAGAATTGGAGAAAAAGTGTTTAAGATGTAGAATAAGAATAAGGGGTCGAATTGATATGAAAAGATCTAAATATGATGATAACTTTAAAGAAGAAATTTTAAATGAATGCAGAGAAGTTGGAAATGCTTCTATAGTTGCAAGACGTCATGATATCTCAAGAGATACTGTATATGGATGGATAAAGGCCAGTAAGAAGAGAGGATCAGTAAATCTACTACCTAGAAACAGAGAGCAGTACCACTGTGGTATAAAATATTTAAATATAATGAAAAAAATAATAAAAATTTCAAACACATAAGACATGGAATAAAAGAACTTATGGCTTCATATAATTATGAAGATGTACCGCTGGCAGACATGGGCTTTAAGAGTATTGTCTTATTTAGGTTCATAGATAAGATAATAAGATAGTATGGAAATATTATATAAGATGTATCAGTCATACTGGTAAAAATAGAAGGAAAAGAAAAAATAAAATATCTTAGAGACATAAAGAATTTAAAGAAAGGTGTAAAAAAATTTAATGGGGTTTTACTAAGTGCAAATGAATTGAAATTACCAGAGGGAATGAGTATAGATTTGTGTAAAAACCAAATCTATACTCATTATTTTGTCCAAAAGAAAACCACCTGCTATGCAGGTGAGTTCAGAAAAGCTTAAGCG
>DAIMMR010000332.1:0-4527 GCA_036720575.1 Clostridium sp. | reverse complement strand
ATGACAAAGATTTGGAGATAGAAAAGTATATTTGGAGTTATTATGGAAAGGCTAGCATATATGGCAGACGGGGAGATGTTGAAAATACAGTTAAATTTTTAAAAATAGCCGTAGATATGTCACCAGATATTAAGTCTATTGCTAGAGAAGAGAAGGATTTTGATCCTGTAAAAGATTCAAGTCAATTCCAGGATTTAATTAAATAGATACTATTTATGCATAACTTAGACAGTTATTTTCTAAATTGTAATATTTTATATTAAAATGATTAATTTATAGAGCATATATTTAAAAATTTTCAAACATGAGGTATAATTATGTATAAAAATAAATGTTTATAGCAAGACAAACATCTATTTATATACAATTTTGTATAAATAGACAATTTTAGGAGGAAAATAAATGAAAAAAGGTATATCGGCTTCTAAGGGTTATGCAATAGGTAAAGTAGTTGTAAAGAGAAAGAGTGAAATAAATATAGAAAAAAGGCATATAGATGATGTGATACAAGAAAAGGAAAGATTTCAAAAAGCCCTTGAATTATCAAAAAGCCAATTGGAGAAAATTAAAGCAAAAGCTGAAAAAGAAGTAGGCAAAGATAAGGCAGAAGTATTTGAAAGTCATATCATGCTTTTAGATGATGAAGAATTTGCAGGTGCAGTAACAGTAAAGATAGTAAATGAGCATGTGAATGCAGAGAGTGCTCTTTATGATATAGTAGAGTTATATATGAAAACCTTTCAGGCTATGGAAGACGAATATATTAGAGAACGTGGAGCAGATATAAAAGATGTAGGTAGTAGGATACTTGCAAATCTTACAGGAAATAATTCATCTATAGTTGATATGGAAAGCAATACGGTAGTTGCAGCTCATGATTTAACTCCTTCAGATACAGCACAGCTGGATAAGAGTAAAGTAATAGCCTTTGTTACAGACATTGGAGGAAGAACTTCTCACAGTGCAATTATGGCTAGAACCCTTGAAATACCAGCAGTAGTTGGACTAAACGATATAACAGATTCAGTTAAAGATGGAGATCTTATTATAGTAGATGGAGTAAAAGGTGAAGTTATAATAAACCCAGATAAAGATACTTTAGATACTTATAAGATAAAAAAAGAAAATTATAATAAAGAAAAAGAAAAACTTAAAGCTTTAATAGATGTAGAAGTATTTACGAAATATGGAAAGAAAGTAGAGGTTTTTGGAAACATAGGTAAGCCAGAAGACGTAGATCAGGTGCTAAAAAATGGTGGTGAGGGCATAGGACTTTTTAGAACTGAGTTTTTATATATGGATAGGGAAAGTATGCCTGGAGAAGAGGAACAATTTAATGCTTATAAAACTGTAGTGGAGAAAATGGGTAAAAGGCCTGTAATTATAAGAACGTTAGATATAGGAGGAGATAAAAAGCTTTCCTATTTACCTGTACCGGAGGAAATGAATCCTTTCTTAGGGTATAGAGCTATAAGGCTTTGTTTAGACAGAACGGATATATTTAAAGTCCAGCTAAGAGCTCTTTTGAGGGCATCTGTTTTTGGAAATTTAAGAATAATGTTTCCAATGATAAGTTCTTTGGAAGAATTTCTAAAGGCTAAGGAAATATTAAAAGAGTGTATGGATGAACTTACTAAAGAAGGAAAGAGTTTTAATAAAGATTTACAAACAGGAATAATGGTAGAAATACCTGCAGCGGCAATAAATTCAGATGAACTTGCAAAGTATGTTGATTTTTTCAGTATTGGAACTAATGATTTAATACAATATACTTTAGCGGCAGATAGGATGAATGAAAAAGTAGCTTATCTCTACAATCCCATGCATCCAGCAGTTTTGAAACTTATAAAAATGACTATAGAGGCTGCACATAAGCAGGGAAAAATATGTGGAATGTGCGGAGAAATGGCTGGAGATGAAAATGCCGTTGAAACTTTAGTAGAATACGGATTAGATGAATTCTCCATGAGTGCTTCCTCTATATTAAAGGCAAAAGAACTTATAATGAAAAAGTAATATTAAAAACTACTGGTAGAATAGCATACCAGTAGTTTTTAGTATAGGATTATTATGGTATAATTTAATTAAATATTAAGGCATTTGAAAGAAAATAAACTATCATACTGACTGGTTATTTGCCTGAAAATGTCTAAGACTGCATAGCCCAAAAATAACAATATAATCTTATATAAGGAGGAATATATTATACATGAAAAATAATAAGTTGAGTTTTATAATGTGTTCATTATTAGTTGTTTTTACTTTAGGACTTACAGCCTGTTTTGGCAGCAAAGGCAATTCTACTTCCACTCAAAGCAGCGGTAGTACTGATAGTAAAAAAATAGATTCAAGTAATGCAGATAATAATAACAAAGAAACTCAAAAACCAAAGGAGAAAATGAAAACTTCTTCTCCTACTGTTAAAAATTCAAGTGAAATAAAATTTATAAAGCAAGAAATGGATAATAATTCTGCAGTTAGTTTTAACACTACCTGGAAAAGTAACAAAAATGGAAGTTATAATGCTTGTATAGAAGGAAAAGGCAGTGAGGCCTTAGAAGAGGGTACAGGGAAAATAATCATAAAAGATCCTCAGAAAGTTTATAGTTTTCAAATTGAAAACAACTCTAAATTATCTCCGAAATACTTGGAATGGGTTGATGATAAAAATTTATTGGTGGTTATAGGATATTCAAATGGATCCATTTCAAAAGGTGGAGACCTTTATATGCTAAATGTAGATACGGGGAATAATGAAATCTTAATAAAGATGCCAAGTAAAAAAGAGCAGATAATGTCTGCAGAGAAAAATGGAGATATTGTAAATTTAAAAGTCAATGTATATGACGATGATGTGTATAATAAATGTCATGTAGAGAATTGGACTATAAATTCTTTTAGCACAAATTCAAAGAATAAGATGGAAGTTAAAAATTCTAATGGAAAAGTGGTATATACGATAAATGGATAAGTCTCAGAAAATATACAATAAGGCTCTAAAAAAATACAATGATGGGTATATAGATAAAGCAATAGAACTTTGTGAAGAGAGTATATCTTTAAATATAAAAAATAGGGCATCTATTAATCTTAAGGGACTTTTACTTTATTTGAAGGGTGATTTAGATAAAGCTCAAAAACTTTGGAAGATGAACCATCAAGTTAATGGAGATGGGGTTTCAGAAAAATATCTCAGTTCTTTAAAGGAAGATGATGTTCGACTTAGTTTGTATGTAAAGGCTTTAAAGTTCATTAGAGAATTAAAGATAAATGAAGCACTTAAGTTACTCGAGCAATGTGCTGAAAGTGATTTTAATTATATTAAAGTAAATAATTATAGGGCTCTTTGTTATATAAAAAAAGGGGAATATAAAAGTGCACTGGAAAAATTAAATAATGTACTAAAAGTGGATGTAAAAAATGATGAAGCTAAGAAGAGCATGAAGTTGCTTGAAAATTTAAATGTAATAAAAAAGAAGTTCTCCTTTAAGAAGATAGCTTGCATTTCAGCAATTGTAATATGTTCGGTAGTTTTAATTGTATTAATTTTTAATGGTGTAAAAAATAAAAATTTGGCAAAAGTAAAAACTTCTACTATTAAAAATAGTGTACAAAAGGCTTCAGGCGTAAAAAATAAGACTAAACAAAAAGCTGAAACTACTAAAGAAGTTTTTCCGCAGGAAAAATTTAAAGGTTATATACAAAATAAAGATTATGATTCTATATATATAGAGGTTAAAAAGTGGAAAGATAAACAGTTAAGTACTGATGAAGGGGCACTTCTTTCAGAAGGTACCAATCTCTTAAAGGAAGACGGATCTGCCTATTTTTATAAATTGGGAACTAATTATCTAAATAGTAACGATTATAATAATGCCAAAGCTTATCTCACAAAAGCTTATGAGTTTGGAAGTGAAAATTATCTTTATGCTGATATAGTATATATGCTTGCTACAACTTTAGATTCCTCAGGAGATACAAAAAATGCTATAAATTATTATATTCAATATGATAAAAGCTTTTCTGATGGGGATTATGAAGAAACTGTACTGTACAGACTTGCCGTTATATATAAAGATACGGATAAGTCACAAGCAAAAAAATATGCTCAAGGATTGGTAGATAAATATCCTAATTCAATTTACAATAATTCTATAATAAGTAATTTGATAAATGACTAAAATTTTTATTTTTTTATTAAATTTGTAGACTAAAAACGTTGACCTAGTAGATAATATATTATAAAATATAATTAAAAATAATACCCCCATGGGGTATAAGGAGGGCAAATAATGGTAGAGGAAATAAAAGATCAAAATTTTTCACAATCAATTGAAAATGCACCTACTCCTGTAGTTGTAGATTTCTGGGCTTCATGGTGTGGACCATGTAAAATGCTTTCTCCTGTAATAGAAGAAGTTTCAGATGAGTTGGGGGAAAAAGCAAAATTTTTTAAGTTAAATGTAGATGAGAATCCTGTTACAGCAGCACAATTTAAAATTGCAAGTATTCCAACTGTAATGGTAT
>DAIMMR010000014.1:0-27404 GCA_036720575.1 Clostridium sp. | reverse complement strand
CTATGGGCAATTACAAATACCGTTCTTCCCTTCATAAGCTTATCCATTCCCTCTTGAACAATAGCTTCTGTTCTAGTATCAATGCTAGATGTAGCTTCATCAAGTATCAAAACCGGTGGATCTGCAATAGCAGCTCTAGCAATAGTTAAAAGCTGTCTTTGTCCTTGTGACAGGTTTCCCCCATCTCCAGTAATAACCGTATCATATCCCTCTGGTAAATGCTTTATAAATCCATCTGCATTTGCAAGCTTTGCTGCTGCAATTACTTCTTCCTCTGATGCATCCAATTTTCCATACCTAATGTTATCTGCAACTGTTCCTGTAAACAGATGCGGATCCTGCAGTACAATTCCAAGAGATCTTCTTAAATCATCCTTCTTGATTTTATTAACATTAATGCCATCATATCTAATTTTTCCATCCTGAATATCATAGAAACGGTTAATTAAATTAGTAATAGTAGTCTTTCCTGCACCTGTAGCACCTACAAAGGCTACTTTTTGTCCCGGTTTTGCATAAAGCTTTATATTATGCAGTATAACTTTCTCATCAGTATATCCAAAATCCACATCATCAAATACTACCTCTCCGAGAAGTTTCGTATAAGTAACCGTACCGTCATGATGGGGATGTTTCCATGCCCAGATTCCCGTATGCTTATCAGTTTCTACTAATTCCCCTTTTTCATTTTCTTTTGCATTAACCAAGGATACATAGCCTTCATCCGCTTCTGGCTTTTCATCAAGGAGCCTGAATATACGTTCAGCTCCTGCCAGTGCCATTATAACAAAATTAAATTGTTGAGACATTTGACTAATTGTAGTACTAAATGTTCTTGTCAATTGTAAAAACGCTGCAATCCCTCCAAGAGTAAATCCGCCAAATCCACTAATAGCTAAAATGGAACCAAAAATAGCAACAAATACATAATTTATATAACCAATATTGCCCATAATAGGCATTAAAATATTGGCATACTTATTTGCATTATTTGCACTGTGATAAAGGTCGTTGTTTAACTTATCAAAATTGATTTTTGCCTCTTCTTCATGACAAAAAACTTTAACAACCTTCTGGCCATTTATCATTTCTTCTATATATCCATTTACCATGCCTAAATCTTTTTGTTGAAGTCCGAAATACTTTCCACTTTTTCCACCAATATTTTTGATAACATAAATCATTAAAATTACAATTAAAATTTCAACTATAGCCAGTGGGAAACTTAAATATACCATTGAGATAAAAGTACTGACAACAGTAATAATTGCTGCTAATATTTGTGGAATACTTTGACTTATCATCTGCCTTAAAGTGTCTGTATCATTTGTATAAAGACTCATCAAGTTTCCATGGGAATGCGTATCAAAGAAACTAATAGATAGACTTTCCATGTGAGAAAATATATCATCTCTTATTCTTTTAAGAGATCCTTGAGAAATTATAATCATCACACGGCTGTATACATATGTTGACACAACTCCAACATAATAAATTACTGCCATTGTAGTTATCATTTTTAAAAGCGGTCCAAAATTAGGATTCGATTTTTGTAAAAGAGGTGTTATATAATCGTCAATTAAGTTTTTTAAAAATAATGTACCAATAACATTAGCAAGAGAACTTACGATAATACCTACTAATACAATGAGAAATAAAAACTTATATTCCTTGATAACATAAACTAATAATCTTTTTAATGTTTTTAAAGAGTTTTTACTAGGCTTTACATATCCACGATGTCTGCCCATTTGCCTGGGTTTACTATTATTGTTTTGACCCATTGTCATCATCGTCTCCTTTCACTTGAGATTCATAAACTTCATGGTATATCTCATTTGTCTTTAGTAACTCCTCATGAGTTCCAAAGCCATCTATTTTTCCATCGTTTAATACGATAATTCTATCTGCATCCTGAACTGAAGAGATACGCTGTGCAATAATAATTTTTGTAGTATCTGGTATTGCTTCACCAAATGCTTTTCTAATAAGAGCATCAGTTTTAGTATCCACTGCACTAGTAGAATCATCTAAAATTAATATTTTTGGTTTTTTTAGCAGAGCCCTTGCAATACACAATCTTTGTTTTTGTCCTCCTGATACATTTGAACCACCCTCTTCAATAAAAGCATCATACTTATCAGGAAACTTTTCTATAAATTCATCAGCCTGAGCCTCTCTACATGCAGCAACTATTTCTTCATCAGAAGCATTTTTATTTCCCCATCTTAAGTTTTGCTTTATTGTCCCAGAAAACAATACGTTCTTTTGCAGCACCATTGAAACTTCATCTCTAAGAGTCTCTATATCATATTTTCTAACATCAACTCCGCCAACTTCAACATTTCCACATATAGTGTCATATAGTCTTGGAATAAGTTGAACTAAAGTAGATTTCCCACTTCCTGTTCCTCCTATAATACCTATTGTTTCACCAGAATTAATTTTCAAGTTTACATTTTCCAAAACTAGATTGTCCATACTCTTGTTATAGCTAAAACCAACCTTATTAAAGGATATAGATCCATCTTTTACTTCAAAAATTGGATTTTCTGGATTTGCTAAATCACTTTTTTCATTTAAAACCTCAACAATTCTTTCAGCAGATGACTTGGCCATAATTACCATTACAAATACCATTGAAATAATCATAAGACTCATTAATATATTAACGGTATACGTAAATAAACTCATAAGTTCTCCCGTTGTCATGGATTTTGAAACAATCATTTTTGCTCCAAGCCACGACAAAAGTAAAATACATGTATATACTGCAAATTGCATTGCAGGAGCATTAATTATTATTAATTTTTCAGCTCTTATAAAGTATTTATACAAAGTTTCAGAAGCTTTATAAAACTTGCTTTTTTCATGCTCTTCTCTTACATAAGCTTTTACAGTCCTTATGGCAGTTAGATTTTCTTGTACACTAGCATTCAAATCATCATACTTTTTAAAAACTTCCATGAAATATGGATGTACTCTTGTCATAATAATGTACAATATAATTCCCAAAAAAATTATGGCACCCAAGAATACAAGTGCTAACTTTGCATTTATATAAAAACTCATTGCCATAGCAAAGATTAGCATAAATGGTGCCCTGACAAGCATTCTTATTATCATTTGAAATGCATTTTGAACATTTGTTATGTCTGTAGTTAGCCTAGTTATAAGTCCCGCTGTAGAATATTTATCTATATTAGAAAAAGAAAAGTTCTGGATATTATAGTACATTGCTCTTCTCAGATTTCTGGCAAAACCAGTAGATGCTTTAGCCGCATATTTTCCTGATAATGCACCGCAGGTAAGTGACACAAATGACACCATAAGCATTATAGTTCCAACAATACACACATATTTTATATTTCCTTTTCCCAAGCCATTATCAATTATCAATGCCATTAACAGTGGAATAACCGTCTCCATTATGGCCTCTAAAGCAACAAATATAGGTGTTATAATAGAATCTCTTTTAAATTCACCTATATAACTTGATATCTTTCTTATCATAACCTTGTTCCTCCCCTTGTTAGATCCCTAACTAATATTAGAGATCTATATTCCATCGCCAATTTTTTCAGACAATCTGTCAAGTAAATCGACTAATATGTCTGTCTCCTCATTACTTAATTCATCCTTTAAAGATTCTTCCATTTCAAGAATGAAATCATATACTTTTTTTTGAATTTGCAAACCTTTTTCTGTTATTATTATCTTCTTAAGTCTTGCATCTTCAGAAACACTTACCCTTTTAATGTACCTATTTTTTTCCATTAACTGAAGTACGCTAGTTACTGAAGAACGTCTAATATCAAGTTCTTCTTCTATATCCCTTTGGAATATATCTTTTTTATTCGACTTACAATATATAAAGCCAAGTATTCTAGCTTGGACCGCAGTTATACCATACTGTGACGCCTCTTTATCTATTCTTCTATGAATTCTCCTAGAAAGTATACTAATTTTTTTTCCAATGTACATTTCTGTTTTATTGTTCATTTTCATACCTCCGCCATTTGTTAGATTTCTAATTGTAAGGTTTCTAACTATTATAGTTTTAATTATACATTATGTCAATAATTTTTTGCAAAATATAAAAACTATGAAGTTTAGATTAAAAATCTTTCTTCATAGTCTTTTTTATTACTCCATAAGTTCTTTTATCCATTTTTTTATCCTATAAGGTTCATTAAACCAATATTCGGCAATCTTGGGTAAAATTTCATATTGAATAATATTTTTATACTCCTCTTTGCTTAATGTATGCTTTGGCGTACAAAAATAGCTGTGCCCTATGCGAAAATCCCCACCTAAGGAAGGATCATTTTCAATATCTTCGTTAAGTTTTACAAACTTTTCAATAATACTCTCTGCCAAATCTTCGTTCTTATTTTCCATATATCTTTTAAAATTCAAATTATTAAATGCAGGTTCAATTTCAATAAAAGCAAAACGTCTTCTAAGACTACAATCAAACACTCTGCTGCTGCCTTTACGTGCACTCATAGTGCCTATAATATAAACATTTCTTGGTATATAAAATAAGTTTTCAATATAAGGTAGAGATATAGCATACTCTTCTCCACGCTTATCAGCCTCAACAAGCATGATAACTTCTCCAAAAATCTTACTCAGATTTCCCCTGTCTATTTCATCAATTACAAAGTAATAAGGCCTTCTAGGATCACTTTCAGCCTGCTTACAGAAACGATAAAATATGCCGTATTTAAGACTAAATCCATTCTTTCCCGGCTTATACCCTATAACAAAATCTTCATAAGAATAGCCCTCATGAAACTGAATCATCTTAACCCTTGCATCATCTCTTTGTTCCATTATAGAATAAACAAACTTTCGGGCTATAAAAGTTTTACCAACACCAGATGGACCTTTTAAAATTATGTTCTTTTTATCCCTTAAAAGGTTATATATAACATCATACTGGCTTTCTTCCATAAACATTTCATTTAAGAAATTCTCTTTAGAATACGTAGATTTTGAACAAGCAGGTATTTCAGAATCTTCTTCATCAATAACATCCCTGTTTGGCAAAATTTCATTATATTTGGACTTATCTATTTTCATTCTCTCTATGCTTAGTAATTTCAAATCCAATACTTTGTAATTCCTAAATAGACACTCTTCATCCCTAAACTTTTTAATTTTTCTAGTATTTTCAATATAATTTGTAAGCTCTTTTGGCTCTGTAAAAATTACACCTTTTTCTTCAAACAAAACGTAATCTTCAATTGTATCCGTGTTAATTATAGGGAAAATATAGGGCTTCAAACAATGAAGAATAACTGAAGCTTCCACTGCTTGCATACCTTTTATGCTAGTTTTAAAGGTTTCCTCAGCCATATTAAGGATTTCATTTTCATCATATGATTTATGTATTCTTATACACAAAGATATAAATTTTCGTGCACTCTCTTCATCTGATTTTGAGGCAAATGTGTAAAATCCAGTACTAAACATTCCTACAGACCATTCACCTACAATATTTTCATATTCATGTTTTCTAGCTCTCTCCATTACAGAATTAAATATTTTTGTTAGTCTTTTCTTTTCTTCTATAGCCAAATGACTATTTTGTATTTTTTGGATCTTATATTTCACCTTAACTTTCCAGGTTCCCACAGTCATAAAATATAACATATCCAAATCACTTACATCTATGACATCTATTGGTGTTCTTGAAAAAGACTCTACTGTTTCTCGGACAAGTTCATAGGACCCATCATATTTATCCGGATCTACATCAGGCATATCCATTATTTCCTGAACAAGTTTGTTTTCTTTAAACTCCTCATACAACTTCAAGGAATTAAAAAGATTTTTTTCTTTTATATTTTCATCATCCTCTTTTTCAGTATAAGAAAGTTTAGAAAAAATAGACTCACACTTATCCCTTGCATAAGAATCATCTAGATCTCCATAAGATTCTTCTATTATAAGGCAATTTGAAATCTGAGCATTACAAGTCATATCATCTAACTTTTTAATTATTTTTAGCCATTTATAAAATACGCTTTTATTCATAGGAATTCCCCTTTTTAGTTTATAATAAAAAGCAGCTTTATAATTTATCCTTCCATTTTAATCGATATTATATTACACTAAATTAAATTTATTAGAATCTTAAAATGTTTCTTCTAATACGATGAAATTTTTTACATTATACTTTAATGTGAAATGTGTTATAATCTTATTTGTAACTTTAACCATACACAAACAATAACTCGTATACATTCGGTAATATGGTCCGAAAGTTTCTACCTGCTAACCTTAAATAAGCAGACTACGGGGTAATATTTAAAATTTTATGTATTTTTTAAATATACCTCATTTTTTATGGGGGATTTTTTATGTACTTAACTTTCGCAGTTTAAAAATATTGCGAAGCAAAGCTTTTGAAAATAGCAAAGTTCAAATAACAAAGAACAAATAAAGATGATTTCCCTCGTACCTCAGGAAATCTATAATTTTAATATTTTCTGACGTTAGGAAGAAAATTATCCTTATTTGATATTTGAACTTTGAACTTTGTTCTTTAAATAAATTGCTTCGCAATTTTCTTAATGTGTGAAAGTTGAGTTATGTACTTAAAATTCTATATTTCTAAAAAGGAGCCTATCATGGAAGCTAAAAGACAATAAGAACAAACATCTGAAATAGGATTAATTTATGGAGTTTATAATAAGCCTAAATTATTATCTCAAGTTTTATTAGGATTCCAGCATATTTTTGCTGCTTTTGATAGAATTATTGTAGTCCCAATAATTATTTCATCTTCACTAAAACTTGACTTCCATACATCTACATCACTTATATTGAATCTTATTTTAAAAGAAGAAAAATAAAAAATCGCGAGGTGTTAATTTATGAAGGAATTACGGGAAAAAATCTTAGAGGAAGGACATGCCTTAAATGAATCAATATTAAAAGTAGATTCATTTTTAAATCATAAAGTTGATGCAAGCCTCATGTATTCCATAGGGAAAAACTTCAAAGAGCATTTTAAGGATATGGGAATCACAAAAATATTTACCATTGAAAGCTCAGGAATAGCTCCTGCTGTTATGACTGCCCTTCAGATGGATTTACCTATGGTAATACTAAAAAAGAAAGAATCCAAAATATTAAGTGAAAATGTATATCAAACTACAGTTCACTCATTTACCAAGGGTTCTGATTATGAACTTACCTTATCAAAAAAATACATATGTCCTGAAGATAATATTCTTATAATTGATGATTTTTTAGCTAATGGAGAAGCTTCAAAAGGTACTATACGCCTGGTTGAACAGTGCGGTGCAAAGGTATCCGGAATAGGAATTGTTATTGAAAAATCCTTTCAACCCGGCCGTAAACTCCTTGATAAACAAGGATATAATGTATATTCTCTTGCTAGAATAAAAAGGCTTGCAAAAGATACTATTGAATTTATGGACTAATTAAATTTGTTTGGGTTCCTATTGTGACCTGGATGGGAAGTAGATGAAAACTTTCATTTATTTTTCATCTTTCTTTTATATCCAAGTAAAAATCAACTTATTCCTAGATCCATTACAAATTTAACCCCCATAAATATAAAACAATATACAATTTCCATAACTAATATAAATATTTATTTATATTAGTTAATGTACTATAAAACCTTGATATGCTTATTTATCTGACAGTAATTAAATTTATCTATAGCTCAGAAAACATCTTAATGTATTCTGGAGAAAAAGGCGGTATGTTACTAAGTAAACTATCCACTATTTCATCAACATTCTCATCTGTAATTTTTATTCCTTCCATACCATCTTCTTCTTTTTTAATAAAATTTTCATCTTTGAATTTTGTTATGTCTTCTTCATTATCCTTAGCTTCTAATTGTTTCGCAAATTTATTATATTGGTTTTCATAAACCGACCTATAACTATCATGTTCTAATGCTTCTGAATTACTTATACATTTATTTGATAAATAAATTTTATCTTCCGTAAACATAAGGTTCCCATATACATAAGCTCTCATACAAGGATCTCCTCCACTTGTAGGTAAATTTATCTTTTTGTTTTCTTTTTGATGTATATTAAACCTATAATCAGATTCGTGCCTTTGTAAATAACACTTAGAGTCTAGTTTTTCCAACTCTTTCATAACAAATTCAGATACATCTGGTTTTAACTTTTTTATTGCATTTTTAACTGTAATGCCCATACTATCTCTCCTTATTCATATCTTTTTTGATGGTTAGTTATTAAATAATTCCAGAGTATTTAATGCATTTTAAATACTCCTATCTCCTATTATACTATTTATATTGATAATCTCAAAATTTCTAGTTATTTACAATAAAAATTTTACACTTCTATATTTCATTTTACTTCAAATTTACATCATTATTCAGTTCATCATAAACTTTTTTAGACAACTGGGCAATAAATTCATCGCTTTCCCCTTTAGTCATAATTGATATTATATAAGGATCCTTTGCATAAACAATTGCCACATCGTGATTATAACTTCCATTTATGCCGATTTTATGTGCTACTTTTACTGGTAGGTATTTAGGAATTTTAACGTTATCCCAATCTGTATTTTTTAGATTGTCTACAGCTGGTCCATCTTGAAAATATATTGACTTCATAAGTAAAGCTATATCCTTAGCCGAGAAATCCTTAGAAAAGGTAGTTATATTCTTAGATAATATATTGCTAATGTAATTCTTAAAAATACCATCATTTTTATCACAGACATAATACCCCAGCATATTGGAAGCTAGGTTATCAGAATAACTGCAGGCATATTTTAATAGGGTACCAACACTAACCACTTGTCCATCACATATATTATTTTTTAACACACCTGTGCCACCTCTAATCATGGCTCCAGGTATGTCATTTACATAATCATGATACTGAAATTGAGTATTTACACTTACGTTTCCATCATTAATCTTTTTCTGGGTATATAAGATTTCTGGTAATTTACCTGTACTTGCAGCATAATAAATCTTATCCTGATTTATTCCAAAACTCTTTCCGCTGTTCAATTCAATGCAATATACTCCCACATCCTTTGTGCCTACATATGCTTCAGCGACTTGCCGTGCCTTTTCAGTTTCATCAACTTTCATTTCAGATGCAGCTGTTGAGGTCTTCTTGGACTTATTATCAACTTTTTTGGGACTTTTATAAGATTTTGTTTTCTTATCTACACTTGCAGCAGATGCTTTCTTCTGATTCATATTTGTCTTGTAAATATTAAATTCAATCACAAACAATGCTATCAAAAATACAGATATAATACTTAAAGCCAATATTGGCCTCTTTCTTTTTTTCATTAAGTTTCCTCTCTCCTGTTAATCAAAACAAAATAATTACTTTTCTACAGCACTTGTCCTTTCCATCAATTGATATGATTGTGTAGTATCATTGTATTTAAACTTATATATATTCTCAAAAGTTCTCGTCTTTGTTTGAGAATCAGCTCCATCATAATTTTCATTAATATCATATACCTCTGTTGCGTCTACCGTACCTGATTTACCGCTTGCGTCCATCTTATACGAATTAACAACAGCAGAATCATACTTCTCATAAAAGTTACCATTACTTTTATAATAAGAATTTATGTTATCCATCTGCTGTTTATCTAATTTACTTCCTGGATACATATATGATTGAAGCCGTCCTGCATTCCCAGAAGTTAATGCATCAGCAAGAGAAGAAGCATATCCAACTATCATATCGTTGATATCATTTTGTCGCTGCTCAGGCGTTTCTCCCTGTTTAGAATAATCAAAACTAATTACAGTATCATTATCTGAAAGATTAGCAGAAAAACTTTTAATCTTTTCTCCATTGTAATTTATAACTGCATAAATACTTGCTCCTGCTGCAACAGGTCCAATGGTATCTCCAGAATTTACAGGTTTTTTAGTATCTTTGCCATTAACATATATTTCATTATTATCATAATTAGAATTTACTTTCAAATAGAGCCCTTTTAATGCTTCTGCAGTTTCATCCTGCTTTTTATCACTTATAAAATCTATCTTGGTTTTATTATCCATCTCACAAAAATCGCCATGAGCCTTTCCCTCCACATTATAGAATCCTGGTATATACGGTCCAAATTGTTTTGAAAAATTTTGACTGTCAACCTTAGCTACTTTCTCACCATTTACTAAAATATCTGCTCCTTTAACATTTGAAGTGAGTGTTAAGAAAACGGATTTAAATGTAATTTTATATTTTGGGAAGAAAATCAAAGTTCTACCCACTTTCGTAATATACAAACTAGAATTTTGATTTTCTACACCACCATTTTTTAAGTTTGCAGCCTGACTATTTAAATCATTAATAGTACTTGAAAGCTCTGAAGGAGTGTTCTTAAAAGATTTTAAAAGTGGATCTACAGTACCTGATTTTAAATTTAACCTTCCATCAGTTGTATACAATATCTTAGATAATGCCGTAGTATCACTTTTGTTTACAGCACTTTGAAATGAAACAACCGTTCTTTGAGGACTGCTAATTGTCTTTCCAATAAAAATAAATACTATTATAAATGCACAGGTTGTAATTATACCAATTAACATTTTACTATTCAAAACCGATTTAATATTCTCTATTTTATTTTCAAACTGTTCCGTTTTTTCCTCTGAATTGTCTTCTTCTAAATCTTCTTCTGGATTATCTTCTAAATCTTCAGATTTATCTTCTTCCTTAACATTATTTGACTTCGTTTTAAGATCGTAACCGCAATTGTGACAAAACCCCGAATCTTCTTTAACACTGGCACCACACTTCGGACAGAAATTCATTTTTCCCCCTCCAATCAAACTTTAAATTCCTAAATTTTTTATATCATTCATAATTGATGAAACTATACTAGATAAAACAGACGGCATAAACCACTCAAGACACAATATAAGAGCAATAATAGTGACTAAACTTGTAAATGAGACAACAAATACAGTATGATTTTTAGAAATCACTAGTGATTCGTTTATAACCATTGCAAAACATATTAGTGAAAATATATACCCAAACAAAGCTGTTGCTAATCCAAGATCAATTGACAAATATGAAAATATAATAGAAAAGAATTCAAAATACAAAGCTGGAGCTGTAACTATAAGTGCTGTTTTATAAAATTTAAATTTTTCAGGTGCCTTTTTAGATAATAAAGTATTTGATACACAAATTATTACAAAAATAATTAGCACTGAAATTAAAACCAATGCACAATTTTGCAAGAATATTTCTCCATAAGGTATTTTTATAAATGACTTTATTTTGGTTATTTCACCTGTTATTTCATTCATTTCCCTAGAATTTATTATATTGGAAGAATCCTGCGGTTGTATCAAATTTACAATTTCTGCTGTTTTTCCAATAACATCTTGTACGATGTTACTTATACTTGAAACAATCTGATTTGCTCTCCAAATTCCTAAAAATCCTTGAAATGCTGTAAAAAGTAAAGTTAATATGACTACTATATTCTTTTCTGTTTCATTTATAAATTTTTTTGCCGTTGTAATTGGTTTCAAAAACATGCCCACTATAATATTTATAATAATTTTATAGTTGATATCCCTGTTTGGTACAGTTTGTGATCTAATTTTTATATTATCTTTAAGTTCTATATTTTTAGTTCCACAATCAGGACAATATATGTCACCTTTTTCGAGTTTCTTACCGCATTTAGAACAATATGCCATAATATTTCCCCTCAATTCTATGTTTCTTCTTATTTACATATAATCTACTTTAAGTTATTCTATAAAATCTTTTAAATTCCTCCTATGATTTTAAAACATTTAGTTTTTAGCCAATATTTTACATTAAGCACCACAATTATTTTAATGCACTTAATTTGTAACAAATAAACGATGGTTAGAATGACAAAAGAGTTGGCGTACTGTATCAGCAGCAAAGTGCTGTAAAGATACACAACGGCGGATAGCTTTAACACTATCCGCTTTTCTAAAAAATTTATTTTCTTCTTAACAAACTCTATCTACATCATATCCTTCATCATTTAATGCCTTAACTATAGCTTCTATATGCTCATACCCATTTGTTTCTACTGTAACTTCTAAAACTACATGTTTCAATCTATCAACAGCCTTGAACTGATTGTGGTCCAATTTTATTACATTGGCTCCTTTTTCTGCTAATATCTGAGATATTTTGAGAAGTTGTCCTGGGGTATCCTTAAGTTTAACTGAGAAACAGAATATCCTTCCTCTTGAAAATAATCCATTATTCAAAAGAGATGCTATTGTTACTACATCTATATTTCCTCCACTTATTAAGGAAACTACTTTTTTTCCTTTAAAGTTTAATCTTTTTAGTGCTGCTAAAGACATTACTCCTGTTGCTTCTGCTACAAGCTTATGTTTTTCCAAAACAACAAACACAGCTTCCATAAGTTCTTTATCACTTACTGTAACAATTTCATCTACATATTCTTTTATTACTTCAAAAGTAAGATCTCCAGGCTGCTTTACTGCTGCACCATCAGCAATAGTATCAACTTTATCTGCATAAGTGAGTTTACCTGTATCAAAAGAAACTTTCATAGGATCTGCACCTTCAGCTTGAACTCCTATTACTTTTATATTAGGATTAATAGATTTAGCAGCTACTGCTATTCCACTTATTAATCCACCTCCACCTATTGGTACTAATATAGCATCTACATCCTTTAGTTCTTCTAGTATCTCAAGTGCTATAGTCCCCTGGCCTGCCATTACATCTACATCATTAAAAGGATGAACAAAAGTATACCCATTTTCTTTCTCTAATCTTTTAGCTTCTTCATAAGCCTCATCATAAACTTTTCCTTTAAGTACTACATCAGCTCCATAGTTTTTAGTAGCCTGGACCTTTATAAGTGGAGTAGTTTCAGGCATAACAATTGTTGCCTTAATTCCAAGTTTTTGTGCAGAGTATGCTACACCTTGAGCATGATTTCCTGCAGAAGAAGCTATAAGCCCCTTTGCTTTTTGCTCATCACTTAGTTTTACGATTTTATTTGATGCCCCCCTTAACTTAAATGCTCCAGTAATTTGAAGGTTCTCTGGTTTTATATATACCTCATTATCACTTTCTTTGCTAAATTCTGAACTATATATTAATTTAGTTTTTACACATATTCCTTCTATTCTTTTACTAGCCTCTAATACATCCTTTAATGTTAAATTCACTTTCATAATTTTCAAATCTCCTCTCTTATCCTGGATATAGTATTATTATTACTGTATTGCACTTTGCCCCAATTCTAAAAATTTTCTAATATAAAGTAAAAGCCCCCTATTCACTCACCTCTCAAATCATTATTTTGTAATATAATAAAAAAATCTTTCGTTCTTATAAACATACTTTTAAATATGCTTATAAGGACGAAAGATTAACTTTCCGCGGTACCACCTCAATTGCAATTAGATACACTAATTGCCACTCAACTCAGGTCAACATTAATAAAACTATTCATTGTGAACCCTAACCATATATCGCTGGTATACGTCCTCATTTACTTGGCAAAAGCCTTTCTACTTGGAAGCTCCGGAGTGATAGTTACATATTTATGTTAACACCAACTTACACCAACGCTGGCTCTCTGCAGTTAAACATCAAATATTTCATTCTCCATCAAAGCTTGTATTTATTACTAACTTGTTGTTAAGTATATTATTTTTTTGCCACATTGTCAATCTATTTTTTTAATTTTTTCTAAAAATATTTGAATATTTAAAACTTACAGTTTACAATTTTCTCTTATTATTGCATAATAATTTGAGAAACAAGTTAATTTGGAATAAAAAAAGAAAGGCAGGAAACACATTGATTAAAGTTCAATCATTAACTAAAATATTCAAAAAAATTTCAGCTGTAGATAATATTAGTTTTGAAGTTAACAATGGAGAAATAGTAGGACTTCTTGGCGAAAACGGAGCAGGTAAAACAACTACACTTAGAATGCTTGCGACTATGCTGAAGCCTACATCTGGAACAGCTTTAATAAACAATTATGATGTGAATAAATATCCTGAAAAAGTACGAGGAGAAATAGGAATACTTTTTGGTGGGGAAGTTGGTCTTTATGATAGATTAACTGGAAGAGAAAATATAAGATACTTTGCAGAACTCAATGGTATGTCAAAGGAAGAAACCGAAAAGAGCATAAAGTATTTAGCAAAAAATCTTGAAATGGAAGACTATTTGGATAGAAGGGTAGGTAAATTTTCAAGAGGAATGAAGCAAAAAATTTCCATAGCTAGATCTATCGTACATAATCCATCAGTAGTATTATTTGATGAACCAACATCAGGCCTTGATGTCAGTTCATCTAGAATAGTACATGATTTTATAAAAAAGTGTAAAATTGACAATAAAGCTGTCATACTTTCAAGTCACAGTATGGCTGAAGTAGAAAAGCTATGTGATAGAATTATAATAATTCACAAAGGAAAAATTATAGAAACAGGAACGATAGAAAATTTAAAGTCCAAGTACAATAATGATGACATGGAAGAAATATTCATGCAGTTGGTAGGTGATGTAATTGAAAACTAATGTTGTATTAATAGTATTAAAAAAAGAACTTTTAGATATGTTTAGAGATAGAAAGACAATCCTCATGAGTATATTAATTCCCCTGCTGCTGCTTCCTGTACTTTCGTTTGTTATAGGAAAAGCTACAAGTACAAGTCATAAAAATGTAGAAAGCAATTTAAAAATAGCTGTAATTGATAAAGACAGCAGCAATTTAGGATCATTTTTAAAATCACAAAGGAATGTAAAAATAATTAACTCCAACAACGTAAAGCAAGCTGTAAAAGATGGTAAAATCTTAGCAGGAATAACTATACCTAACGATTTTGATAAAAATATAAGTAATGATATGAATGAAAAAATCATATTAACTTACGACAACTCCAGTAGTGACAGTATGGAAGCCTTTGACATATTAAATTCTTACATAGATAAATATTCAAAAAATATAGTTTCAAAAAGATTGGAAAAAAGAAATATAGATTCTAAAATATTAACTCCAATAAATGTTGCACAGGATACTATAGAAAAAAAAGAAACCGGTATGGGGAAATTAATGTTTAATTTAATGGTACCGCTTCTATTGGTCTTAGGAAGTGTTGGTAACACAATAGCACCCTCCTTGGACTTAGGCGTTGGGGAAAAGGAAAGAGGCACTCTAGAACCACTTTTAACTACAAAAGCAAGTAGAATGTCCTTGCTTTGGGGAAAATTTTTTGCAATTACCATAGTGGGAATTATAGTGTCACTGGCAAATCTTGCAGGACTGTTTATCGCAATGGGTCAATCTGAAGGAATGTTTCAAGGTGCAAATGACATCAATATAGGACTGGAAACTATTATTTTAATAATGATCTTACCTATACTGCTAACTATGGTTTTTGGGGCTTTAGGGTTGTCCATAAGTATTTATGCAAAGTCCTCAAAAGAAGCTCAAACATATTTAAGTCCTATTACAATACTATCCTTTATACTGGTATATGCCACAATGATGAAGGATGGCAAGAGTATAGAAACTTACTTTTTTAGTATACCCATAGCTAACGCTTCTTGCCTCACAAAGGAGTTCTTAGTTGGAATACACAATACAGCACATATAGCTATAACCTTTGGCTGGATGATAGTATATATAGTTGCTGCAATCTCATTTGCAAGATATATGTTCAATAAGGAAAGTGTTATTTTTAGATCATAATTTTCTAAGCAAAATTGACTCTTACTATATTGTAATCATAAAATAGCTATATAGACTAAACTATATTTTACACTTGGGAGGATTAAAATTATGAATTATGACAAAAATACTATTTTAAATATTCTAAAAACTATTCTTTCTATACCAAGCCCTACAGGATATACTAAGTCAGTAATGCAATATATTAAGGATGAACTTAACAAAATAAATATACCTTATAAAACCACAAATAAAGGTGCTCTTATTGTATCTTTTACTGGAACAAATGACGATTATCAAAGAACCTTTACATCTCATATTGATACATTAGGTGCAATGGTTAAAGGTATAAAGGAAAATGGTACTCTTTCCATGGTTCCTATTGGTGGATATATGATGTCAACACTTGAAGGTGAAAATTGTACTATAAAAACTTTAGATGATTTAAGTTATTCTGGTACTATTCAAACTATAAAACCTTCTGTCCATATAAGTGGTGATGAGGCCACCACTCTTAAAAGGATTCCTGAAAACATGGAGGTAATACTAGATGAAAAAGTGTTCTCTAAAAATGATGTGACAGCTCTTGGTATTGATGTAGGCGACTATATATGCATAGATACAAGAACAACTATCACTGAAAAACAATTTATTAAAAGTAGATATCTAGATGATAAAGCTAGCGCATCTCTTCTTATGTATGTAATTAAGTACCTTCATGAAAACAATATAAAACTTCCTTACACAACTAATTTCTATATAAGCAATTATGAAGAAGTTGGTCATGGTTCTAGTGCTGCTTTACCTGAAAAAACTAAAGAGTTCATAGCTGTTGACATGGGAGCCCCTGGCTGCAGTCAAAATTCATCAGAATATAGCGTATGTATTTGTGCTAAAGATTCCTCTGGTCCTTATGATTATGATCTTAGGAAAAAATTAGTTTATACCTGCAAGAAAAATAATATTTCATATAAGCTAGACATATATCCTCACTATGGTTCAGATGCTTCCGCAGCACTACGTGCTGGTTGGGATGTTAGAACAGCCCTTATAGGTCCTGGTGTTTTTGCATCTCACGCCTATGAAAGAACGCATGTAGATGCATTATTAGCTACAGTTGACCTCATTATAAAATATATTACTGAAGCATAACCAAGCTTTATAAGCCGAGATCTTAAATTCCCGGCTTATAACTTATTTTAATTTATAATAAACAATAAAGTTTATATGATGCAAGATTTCATTCCTTATGATATTGATTTTTTATTTCCTTTTGAATATTTTTTAAAGCCTTTTTAGATCCTCTTGCAATGTCTCTTTCTAACTTTCTATCTTTGTAACTTACAAATAGAGTATTTAAATCATAGTCCTTAGGATACAGATCTTCTGCCTTTAATTCTAACCTAACTCTCTTTTCATTAACTTCTATAAAATCCCTCTAATATGGCTATAGCAAGCCCTGCTCCTTCATTAGGTTCTGTTCCGCTTCCTATTTCATCGCACAATATAAGTGTAGATTTATTGCTATTGTCAATTATATCTGCTAAATTTTTTATATGGGAAGAAAAAGTACTTAGTGCATTTTCTTTTCTCCTTACATAGAATTTAATGTTCTATGAAGATACAAATTTTTTAGATAGATTTCACTTTTGACACATTGTACTTATTGAATATTATTTTTACGAAAAAAAGCTGTGGACATTTCCACAGCTTAAAATACATACCTTTAAGATAGCTCTAAAGAACTATCTTATAAATATAATAACGATATTTTACAGCTTTGTATCTCCATAGATTGCTTTAAATAAATCAACGACAAACAAAGGTATAAAACCACCCCTTTTTTAAAGATTTATTTAAATATAAAATTTAATCTATTTAGATACTACCACGCTCATAAAATACCTCTCTATTTTTATGAAATCTATCTTTGTTTAATTTTATTATATATATATGTATATTGTCAACTATTGGTTAACTAAATATTCAATAAACTTACCATGATCAAATGCAATTCCCTGAAATTCTATAATTTTTCTATTTGTTTTTCCGTCTATATTTTCTGTAATCTTTATTCATTATATTAATTCTTAAATTTTTCTTTATAGAATCAATGCTCCATGTCTTCTTCTACAGCTTTAATTAGTTCATAAGAAATCTCCCCCTCTTTAGGACAAGGCAATTTTTTGCTTCCAAAAGTACAAAAATTACAATAAGCATTTTCTTTATGTTCCATTATACATTCATTACCACATTGTTCTGAACAATTATCTGAAACATAATCTATTAGTGTCCAATATAAAGTTGTAGATATTTCATCTGCAATTTCTTCATCTATTTCTTTACATAATTCTTGTCGCAATTTAGAAGCAAATCCATTAATAAATTCAATATAAAAGAAATTCATAGCTATTTTCTTTTGTAATTCTAGTGGAAACTCGCTTATATCATATCCACTATCTATCAGAAATTTAAAACTGATATTTTTTAGTGGGTCTTTTAGGCAATTATATTTACAAGTTAAGCACTTTTTATAAAATTTTTTGGAATAGATCCACATTTCTCTAGCTATTTTTTTAGTTTCATCATTACTTATTTTATTATATTCATGCAAAATACTACATGTAATATTTAAAATTTCTAATAAAAAGAAATCAAATTTTGTTAATGGATATCCTGACAATTCAATATACTCTTTTACTGTAAAATATTTATCAGATACAGTTTCACATTGTTGTAATAATTCTTCTATACGTTCTTCTTCTTGATCTCTTTTCATACAACAATTTTTATACTTCTTACCACTTCCACAATAACACGGATCATTTCTTCCTATTTTAGGTTTTAAATTAATAACATTAGATTTTTCATTTTTCCTAATTTCAAATTTACTATTTCTCATTTCAAATAACCTCTTAATTTAAAATTTTTAATAAATATATAATATTATTATACCTCAATTTATTAAGTCCTCAACTTTCGCACATGTAAAATTTTTTTAGTTGAGAATTGAGAGTGGACAATTGACAGTGAAGGATGATTTTTTGTAGTATAACGGAAAAAAATCATCCTTCACTGTCAACTCTCAATTGTCAACTCTCAACTCAATATACAGCAACCTTTACGCTTTGAGTTCCTGCATCAAAAGCAAGATAATAGTGTTCCATTTTATCCGATCGCTACCATTGCTAACACCCCCATCTTCTTCAAAGTGGGGGATAAGCACTGCTACGCGCCTGGATAAGTTCTTCTAAGGTTCAGATGGAGAAAAGGCATTCCTTATAAGCAAACTCCACCTGGACCTAAGAATCTCTTGATATATTTAGTGAGAGATACATAGAAATTGCAATCTCCCCCCTAAAATTCGCCTCTTTTCTTTATCATATTATCTAACGTTTAATTTTAAGCAAACTAAAATAACCCCTAGGTTCTCCTAGGGGATTGTAAACATAATAAACATATACATCTTGTTTATCCACCTTCTTTCATCCAGACTATACTGTCGGCTTCGGAATCTAACCGAATCTGCCATATGGCTTGCGGGCTGTACCGCCGATAGGGAATTTCACCCAACCCCGAAGGATATTCTATATAACTTTACCATTAATATATAATTGTGCTTTTTCTCTGTCAATGCTCATATGATTTTCTTACTCTACAAGTGCAATCATTTTCTTTCCAAATAGCATATTAGTTAAGGCAATAACACGTCCCACACCAATAACTGCTACTAAAGTTCCAATGCCAATTCCAACAACTTTTCCAGCACACACCAAACCAATAATTATAGTAATTATAACACTTGATATATCTGTTATATTTTTTGCCAGTCCAAGTCCTTTCTTAGTTCGCTCTGCTAGTGCTTGTGTAAAGCCATCTGCAGCATTTGGAACAATCTTCATTTGAACTGTAATATATGCTCCAATTCCAGTGAGCATAATTGCTACTGCAAGCAAAAGCAAATTCATTATTAAGTTATCACAATTTATAACTATCATATCATTAAAAATATTAATTATACGACTAAATATAATGCTCATAGGAACCTGCAGTAAATCAAATGGGCGAAATTCCTTTCCACGCAGCACTGCTTGTCCAGCTACACACAGTATGTAAATACACATAGTTGCATTTCCCAAGTTTATATTCCAAATTTTTGATATAGAATAGGGTATTGAAATTATAGGTGATACTCCCAGACCTGTTTTTGTATTTAAAATAATTCCTAATGCAAGTATCATAAGTCCGATACAGTACATCATTCCTCGATAAAATTTCTTCATATGCATTCCTCGATTCCTATTTTTGTTATAAATTTATATTTTTTAATTTAATCACTCTAATTAGTAGAAATTATAAATTTTTAGCTGCTGTTTATTTACCCTTTTCACTTCTTTCATATATTGTACATAAATAGTAACAATACTATTATATAAACTTTATAAATTAAAAATCAACTTATATGTAGACATACTTTTACAATAACGAAGTTCATTTAAATATTTTGTACATAAGTCTTAGCATATTTCCAATATTCAAACAGGATAATATACTTCACAAAGGGCAATATATAAATGGTCATTATTTAAGGAGGTGTCTATATATGAGTATATTAAATGGACTTTGGGGAAACAATGATGATAATAAAAGAGATACTGATGAGGATGAAGCAAAACTTCGTCTCCGTAAGGAAGAACTTGACATTACTAAAAATAAAGTTCAAAAAGGTGAGGTAGAGCTTAGCAAAGAAATCATAGAAGAGAAAAAAAGTGTAGATGTCCCTGTATCACATGAAGAAGTCGTAATTGAAAGAAGAAACCTAGACAATGAAGCCTCTGATTCTCCTATAACTGATGAGGAAAGTATTAAAATTCCTGTCAGTGAAGAAAAAGTTGATGTAAATAAACACACAGTAGTTTCAGGAGAAGTTTCAGCTCATAAGCGTGCCATAGAAAATACAGAGCATATAGATGAAACTCTTAAACGAGAAGAAGCTAAAGTAAATAAAATTGGCGACCCTAATGTAGTTGACAGTACAAATAACCAGAGCTAGTTAAATTTCAGACACCTCACAAATTGTACACAATTCGTGAGGTGTCTTTCTAAACAATTGGAGGACAAAATTTTTGGAGGACAAAATTTATGGTAAAGAGAGCTAATAATATCAATAGTACAACTCTTCAAATAAAAAAAGAACAGCTTGATATAGCAAAAAAGTGGATACAAACGGGAAATGTAAAAATTCATAAAGAGACTTTCACAGAAGAAAGAAATTTTACTATACCTGTTGTACATGAAGAACTTATAATTGAGAAAGAAACCCTTTCACCAGCTGATGTACAACATAAAAATAGTTCTACTGAATTTATACATATCCCTTTGAGTGAGGAACAGGTGGAATTTGTAAAACATAAAGTCATCTTAGAAGATGTATCCATATATAAACAACAAATTAAAGAGATACAGCATATTGAAGAAACCTTAAAAAAGGAGGAAGCTAAAATTAAAGTCTCTGGATCTACAAGTGTGATTGACAATAAAAAATAAATCATACTACCTTTTCAATAAATATCTTTATAAGTTCTGGATCAAATTGAATACCTGCATTCTTAATAAGCTCTTCTACAGCTATCTCTTTTGATAAAGCGCTCCTATAAGATCTATCACAATACATCAGCACTAGTTATTGCAGTTTTTGTTGTGAATGAATAGAGTTTTTCCCTATCCTTAGAATAGGACATACCTGATATAACATTTATTCTGCCACTTTCAAGTTCATTCCTAACTTCACTCCAGACGTCTAGTTTAATCTTTACCTTAAATTCCATAGCCTCTGCTGCAGCCTTAGCAAGTTCTACATTAAAACCAGTTAGATTACCATTTTCATCTATGAAGCTATATGGTGGATAATCTTTATTATCGCCTATTATTATTATTCTGTCTGCTTTTTTTTCATCATTACTTAGCACCTTGTAAATAGCTTCTTTATTAGGATTCACACTTTCTTTATTATCACCAAACACTGTATTTCCGGAGTTATCACCCAATAAACAAATTAATATTGCAATAAATACTATAATACATACTTTACGTTTTATTCCAATCATGACCCCTTCATTTTACAGCTATTTATGTTTGTTTTCTATTCTGCTGTTGCATTGAAAAGTGTCTATGTTTTACATTTACTTTTTATATCAAAATAATACATTTTTTATAAGTATATCAGATTTATTAAACTTCTACACTAACATTTTTCACCATATAAAATAAAAACATGGGAACTTCATTTCAGTTTAAAGGAATATTTTATTTCTTGTAGAAAAATGTAAAATTTGAAAGGATTATCAACATGAAAAAAATAAGTACCAAAATTATATCAACTATTATAATTTGTTGTGTTATTTTGTCTTCAATCTTAGGTACCGTTTCAATAATCGCAGGGAAAATATTTATTAACAAAGAAGCTATGAACAAGCTTGTATATATGTCTAAAAGCACAGGTGCGGACTTAAACAGTAAGCTTGAATCATCACAAAATAAAGTAGAATGTTTATCCGATCGCTACCATTGCTAACACCCCCATCGCACACAGCGAAAGCGACTATCACCAAATCAAAGATTTGGGATATCTGCTTTTCTTCAAAGTGGGGGATAAGCACTGCTACGCGCCTGGATAAGTTCTTCTAAGGTTCAGATGGAGAAAAGGCATTCCTTATAAGCAAACTCCACCTGAACCTAAGAATCTCTTGATAAAAACATTTATGAAGAAATAAAAGGAAAACCAGCTGGCTTTATTAAATATAAAAGTAAAAATGGGCAATCTAAATTACTAGCTTATACAAAACTTTCAAATGGATGGGTTTTAACTGTTGCACCCCCTATATCTGAAGTCCTTAGTGGAATAAACAAATTAATTTTAATAATTTCTGCTATCATTGTAATGGGAATAGCTTTATCCATAATTGCAGCAGTATATTTAGGTAAAAAAATTTCAGAACCAATTAATGCAACTACTGAACTTATAAATGCTATATCTCAGTGTGATCTTTCTTCAAGCATAGATAATAAAGCAAAGAAGTTTTCAAAAAATAAAGATGAGTTAGGTATTATGATTAGAAATGTATTTAATTTAAAGAAAAATTTAAGATAAATAGTGATGTAACAAATAAATTATCTACTATTGTTAATAACTTAAATAGTAAATCAGATTCTATAGGTAATATAGTAAACACTATTAATAGCGTTGCAGAACAAACCAATTTATTAGCTCTTAATGCAGCTATCGAAGCAGCTAGAGCTGGTGAATATGGTAAGGGCTTTGCAGTAGTAGCCGATGAAATACGTAATTTATCAGAACAAAGTGCAAATTCAACAAAGGAAATAGCTACTATTATAAGTGAAATTCAACAAGAAATAAATCTTGCAAAGAATACCATGGATACTGGTATGGATGCTGTAAGTAAAGCTAATACCTTTATAATTGAAACGGAAAAATCTTTTGATTTAATTGAGGATTCCATAAAAAATAGCTTAAACTATATAGATAATTTATCAAAAAATATCAAAAATGTGGATAAAAATAAGGAAAAAGCTATAGTTTCTATAAAAAAAATATATTCTATATCAGAAGAAACAGCAGGTTCTACCGAAGAAGTGGCAGCAATGGTTAAAGAGCAAACTAGTGCTATGCATTCTATTTCAGATACAGCTAAAAAACTTAATGACTTAGCTGTTAAAATGAATAAAATAGTAGAAATGTTTAAACTAGATCCTGAATCTCGCTGATTTCGACACTAGCATTGTATCGTGTATTATCTTCATTAAATTATTGATATAAATTCAATGTTAAAATTCTAAAAAGCACTATCATAATTTCTATAATGATAGTGCTCTGTAATATAACTTATCCTAGTTCAATTTTGTTTTGGTTATCATTGTCCTGCTCTAACATATCAGCAGGAACCTTTTTCTTAAGTGTAAGCATAGTAACACCAGCTGCTGCAGGACCAGATAAAAATTATGTAGTAATTTATATCTTAAATTTTTGAACCATCTCATTAAGTTTTTGAGCAAGTTCTGCTTGGTTTTGTGCAGTTTCTGACACTTCTGATATTGCTTTCATGTTTTCATCAACATTTGCTTTTATTGTTTCTGAATGTTCACTGGAATTTTGTGCATTTTGAGCCATATTCTGCACTGCATTGCTTACTTGACTTACTGTAGCTGTAAGCTCTTCAGACATAGATGCAATTTCCTCAGACATTGTACTTACAAAATTGGAATCGCTATAGTATTGATTGCCAACGTTTCCTAACTCCTTAAATTTTGGATATACATTTCCGTTTATAAATTTTAATACATCATCACCATTTTGGGATAGATTTTTAAATGCATCCTGAACTTTTACAATAGTATCTTGAATACCTGTTACTGCCTGTGCAGATTGTTCTGCAAGTTCTCTTACCTCTTCCGCAACTACTGCAAATCCCTTGCCCTGTTCTCCAGCCCTAGCGGCCTCTATAGCCGCATTTAATGCAAGCAAATTTGTCTGATCTGATATATCTGCAATAGTACCTGCCATAATCTTTATGTTATCTACTACTTTTCCATCTTCAATTGCCTGCAGCATATTATTTTTCTTTTCTTCATATAAGCTTCGTGTTTCCTCTATTGCCTCTTTACCTTTTTTCTCAACCTCAGCAGCTCTTTTTTTAGATTGGTTTGCATTGTTACTTCCTTCCATAGCTTTTCCGGATAGTTCATTAATACTTGAATCCACTTCTTCAATAGATGCTGTTATTTCCTCTGAGGATGCACTTGTTTCTTCAATTCCAGATACTATATCAGTTACTGCACCATCTATCTCATCTGTTTTTGCTGATAACTCTTCTACTGTAGCAGAAAGTTCTTCACTAGATGAACTCATATTCTCTGAATTTGTCACTATTTCTTTAATTAACTTAAGTAAATCTTCCTGCATTACATATACTGCACTGGCAAGTTCTCCAATTTCATCTTTACGTTTCATAATATTTTCTGGTACAACTGTAGTTAAATCTCCTTTGGATACAGTTTTTATATTTTCTACAGCCAATTTTAATGGATTTACTATATCTGAATTTAGCAATAAAGCTAGTCCTATTGCAAGGAGCATTCCAACTATTATTAGTACAATCATAATCTTATTGCTGTTTAAAAATGTAGAATGATTATCTGAATTTTTCATCTTTGCATTATCATTATTTATATCAATTAATTTATCAAGACTTGCAAACATGGCTTCTCTCGTAGATGCTATCTGTCCATAATGTTTAACTGCTTCATCAAAATTTCCTGCATCCACAAGTTTAAGAATATCGTCTCTTAAAATTCTGTATCTGTCACGCTGAGTTTTAAATGCAGACCATGCTTGTTCTTCTGTACCACTCATGGATAACTTTGTATAATTTTCAATATATTTTGCATCTTCATCTTTATTTGATTGAATATCTTTTTCCAAATCACTTTTTTTCGAAGCATCTTTCACATAAACTAACTGAAGCATGTCACTCTTTATTTCCGTTAAATTCTGTTTCATATCCGTAATCATATAAACGCTCTGCAACCTTCTGCTGTACATTTCCTCAGAATTTACGTTCACCGTTTTTAATGACATCATCCCTATAATTCCAACTATAGCAATCAATAAAGCTATTGTAATGAAAGATATCATTAATTTTGTTCTTACTTTAATATTTTTAAAAAAACCCACTTTAAGTTCCCCCTTATGTTTTAAGAATTTAATATATAATTATTTATTTCCATGTTTTAATAAATTCTCAATTTTATTTTCTTTAAGCGGTTTACTAAAATAGTAACCTTGAATCAAATTACACCCCAAGCTAATAAGTACATCCAATTGTTCTTTTATCTCCACGCCTTCAGTGATTACTTTATATTTTAAATACTTTGATAATTTCACTATACTGCCAATTACAGCTTTGTTTTTATCATTATGAATATTAGAAATAAATGACTTGTCTATTTTTAACGTATTAACTGGTAAATTAATTAAATAGTTCAAAGAAGAATATCCTGTTCCAAAATCGTCTATTGCGATGCTTACGCCGCTTTCCACAAGCTCATTTAATAATTCAATCCTGTCTTCCCCAATTTCAATTAAAGTTCTCTCCGTTATTTCTATTTCAAGTAAAGAAGGTTCTACATTGTGCTTTGCACATATGTTTAATATATTGCTCTTAAAATTACTTTTTTTTAATTGAATTGGAGATACATTTACAGATATCATGTTAAATTTATAACCTTTTTCTTTCCATATACAAGCAGTTTCTAAGGCTTTATTTAGAACCCAGTTTCCAATTTGTACAATGTATCCATTATCTTCGGCTATAGGAATGAATTCAGCAGGAGATACATCTCCAAGTTTATTATTATTCCACCTTAAAAGTGCTTCAACGCCAATAATTTTATTATTTAAAGCATCAATTTGAGGCTGATAAAAAATATCTAATTCGTTGTTAATAATTGAATTCTTCAGTTCACTTTCAATTAAAATTTTTCTAAAATAGGGTTGTGCCTTTTGCTTATCAAAAAAAGTAAACTCATTTTTTCCCTTACCCTTAGATTTGTATATTGCAAAATTGCAAAACTTTAATAGCTCATCTGGATCAGAACTATCATCTGGAAAAATAGTTACCCCTAAACTTGTAGTAATGTAAATTTCTTTACCCATTATTCGAAAAGACTTTCTTAAACATTTATGAATTTTATTACACATTTTTTCTATTTTTTTTATATCATTAAACTCATAAATTAGTATTGCAAACTCGTCCCCTTCTAACCTGAATAATTCACCTTGCTTACCAAGTAATACAGTAATTGATTTTGCAAATGATTTTAAAATCCAATCACCAAGATGGTGCCCAAAATTATGATTTATAATTTTGAAATTATCGATATCAATATATATAAGTGCACCTTTTTTATTATGAATTTCAGCCGTTTTTATTAAATTATTGAGTTTTATCAAAAAAAATTCTCTATTAGGTAACTTAGTAAGACTATCCCATCTTTTATAGAACTTCATATTTGTGATATTAAATATTAATACACCTAGTACACCAGAACTTTCTGCTTCATCTTTAAATATTTTACCTTTAAGTAAAACCCATTTAATTTCCCCACATTTAGTCTTTATTCTAAATGTACTTTGATAAAATTCTAGAGACCCATTAATATAATCATCTAAATCTTGTATTGCCATCACTTTGTCTTTTTCATAAGTTATAATATTAACAAATTCATTCATACTTTTAACAGAGCTAAGTTCATATCCTGTTATTTTTTCAGAAATAACCATTTCACCTGTATCTATATTCCACTTACAGACTCCAAGATTCCCCATATTAAGTGCATATGTATACACGTTGTCATTTTCCAAACTATATTTATCGTTTTTACACATTTTACAATCCTCATCTATGCAAATAATTTTTCTTCTAAACTATTTAACACTATTCGTATTTGTTTATGTAAATGCTCATTTCCTAACATGTGATTAATATTTTGACTTATTTTTTTATCTACATTATTATTTATTTAGACGAAATATTTATATTGTACAATTATTTGAAAAGAGGAAACTAAATGGAAAGAACCGG
>DAIMMR010000331.1:0-4529 GCA_036720575.1 Clostridium sp. | reverse complement strand
TTGTAATTATATATTTGTATGTCTATAATTATAGCATGAATAGTAGAATAGCTTGCTTTTTAGCTGTAATTGCCGGTGTGATTATATATGTACCAATCATAGTTATATTTGGAATATTCAAATACAGTTATATAAAAAGGAGATTCTTAAAAAAATAAGGCATTTGAAAGAAAATAGCAAGTCAAATATCCTAGCATACTGACTAGTTATTTCTTTGAAAATGTCTAAAGGAGGATTTACAAATGATTAAGGTAGTAGGTCTGGGACCAGGATCCATAGAATCCCTTACAATAGGTGCCGTTAATGCACTGAAGGATGTGAGCAAAGTATATTTGAGGACAGAGAAACATCCTACTGTGGATTACTTAAGACAATTGGGTATAAATTTTGAAACTTATGATCATCTATATGAAAAAAAACAGAAATTTGAAGATGTATATAAATCCATAGCAGAAGATTTAATATTAAAAGAAAAAAGTTTCCATCAAATAATTTATGCAGTACCAGGGCATCCTCTGGTAGCAGAAAAATCTGTAAAAATACTGTTAAAATTGTGTGAACAAAATTCCGTAGATGTGGATATAATACCATCAGTTAGCTTTATAGATGTTATTGCAGAAAAATTAAATATAGATGTTATTGAAGGAATAAAAATAATAGATGCTTTTGATATAAAGCATGAAACATTAGATAAAAGGGTAGGTACTATAATAACTCAAGTATATGATAGGTTAATTGCGTCTGAAGTAAAATTAAGTCTTATGGATTATTATGGAGATGATGCAGACATATATTTTATAAGAGCTGCGGGAGTTAAGGATAGTGAAAGCATAAGAAAAATAAAATTGTATGATCTGGACAGACAAGAGGATATAGATTATTTGACATCAATTTATATACCTAAAGACTTAAAGTGCAAATATGATTTAAAAGATTTATTAGATGTAATGGAAAAATTAAGAAGCCAAGAGGGCTGTCCGTGGGATAAAGAACAAAGTCATGAGAGTCTAAAAAAGTATCTCATAGAAGAGAGCTACGAAGTACTAGAAGCTATAAATAAAAAAGATGATGTGGAACTGACGGAGGAACTGGGGGATGTATTATTTCAAATAGTTTTCCATTCTCAAATAGGAAAAGAAGAAGGATTTTTTAATATTAATGATGTAATTAATGGTGTATGTGATAAAATGATAAAGAGACACCCACATGTATTTGGAGATATAGAAGTAAATAATTCAGAGGAGGTGTTAACAAACTGGGATGCTTTAAAGAAAAAGGAGCAAGGACTTAAAACTCATACAGATGAACTTAGACATGTTGCACAAGCTTTACCTGCTTTGATGAGAGCTTCTAAAGTTCAAAAAAAAGCTGCTAAGGTTGGGTTTGACTGGGACAAAGTTGAATGTGCATTAGACAAAGTATTAGAGGAATATTATGAAGTAAAGGATGTATATAAAAGCAAGGGAAGGGTAAAAATAGTAGAAGAAATAGGAGATTTAATATTTGCTTGTGTAAATGTAGCCAGATTCCTTGACATTGACCCTGAATTTGCATTAAATTATACTATAGAGAAATTTATAACTCGTTTTGCATATATAGAGAAAGGTGCCAGAGAAAAAGGGCTTGATATGGAAGACATGACATTAAATGAAATGGATGAACTCTGGGAAAAGGCTAAAAATATATAAATTTAATTTTTTATATGCAAAAAGAAGGAATTTTTTAATTAATGCAGAATATGCTACTATATCTATGTAAGTATATTCAATAGATTAGAAAGTGATGAATACTTTTAAGTATATATAAATTACATAGTAAGTTGCTAAATATTTTTGTATAGTATACAATATTTATTGCTTTCAAAAGCTTAATTAGAAAAAATTGGTTAATGATGACCGAAAATTAGCCGTAAAGATATTTGTGAATATTTTTACACATTTATCTATGAAAATAAGAGGAGGTAAAAAAAGTGAATAAATCAGAATTAATAGCAGGTATAGCAGAAAAGTCAAAGTTAACAAAAAAAGATGTAGAGGCAGCTCTTAAAGGGTTTATAGAAAGTGTAGAAGAAACATTGGAAAAGGGAGATAAAGTTCAATTAGTAGGGTTTGGAACCTTTGAAACAAGAAAAAGAGCTGAAAGAATTGGAAGAAATCCTAGAACTAAGGAAGAAATAAAAATACCTGAATCAACAGTCCCTGTATTTAAAGCTGGCAAAGAGTTTAAAGATAGAGTAAATAAATAATGTATTTTTCAGAAAGCCTGGGTGAAAATCTAGGTTTTCTGTTTTAAAGGGGAGTTTGTATGAGATTAGATAAATACCTTAAAGTATCTAGAATAATAAAAAGAAGAACTGTAGCAAAAGAGGCATGTGAAAGTGGAAGGGTTTCTATAAATGGGAAAGTGGCCAAACCTAGTGTTGAAGTCAAAGAAGGGGATATAATAGAAATCAAATATGCAAATAAGTGTTTAAAGGCAGAAATATTAAATATTGCAGCTCATGTTACAAAGGAAAACGTTCAAAGTATGTATAGGATAATTTCAACTGAATAAGATTTAGAATAGCAAGTAATATAATCCCCAATAGCTGCATATATTTATTATAAGTGGAGGGGATGTTTTATGGAGAAAAAAGAAATAAGTGTAGAAGACAAGAAAAGCTTATTAAGTCTTCAAAATAGAAGAAAGTTAATGTTAACTGGTGTTATTGAAGTAGTAAGTTTTAATGAAGATCAAATAGTTTTAAATACTAATCTTGGAACCCTCAATATTAAAGGCAAAAGTTTAAAGATGAATAAATTAGACGTACAAAATGGAGATGTAATTATAGTGGGCATGGTAAATTCTTGTGTATATACTAATAATAAGTTGAAAAAAAAGAATCAAAGTTTAATATCAAAAATGTTTAAATAAAATCACGTTATCATGAAAGGATTAGTATGATTATATCAATAAGTACTCAAATTCGACTTATAATATTTAGCCTTATAGCAGGAATAATAACGGGAATATTATTTGATTTTTACAGACTAATAAGAGGATTTAAAGATTTAAATAAAATAATAACGTTTATCGAGGACACTCTATTTTGGATATTTACAGCCATAATTGTATTTATATTTTTAATGTATACAAACTATGCCTATATGGGAATGTATGTGTATATCCTATTAGGTGTAGGTATATGTTTATATTTGAAATTTTTCAGCAATTTGCTTATAGAATTACATAATAAATTGTTCAAAGTATTGGGAAGATTATTTAGGGTATTTATATATATAATAATATATCCTTTTCAATACCTTATTTATAATATTAAAAGAAAAAATAAAAAAAAGTATAAAAATTAGCTTGAAGAAAATCAAAAATCAAATTACAATATAAGTGAGATGTGATATGATAAATCGAGGAAGGTAATAGTTAATAAAATAAGTATATAGAAACGTAAATCATTAGTGGGAGAATCGGTGATTATTAATGAAAATAAAAATCAAGTGGAAAAATATAATCTTTTTATTAATAGTTCTATATATAGGCTATATTTTTATAAGCCAGCAATTAACTATGCAGAACATAAAAAAACAGATAAGTGAGAAGAAAGTGGAAGAGCAGAGGGGTAAATATAAAAATCAAAAATTACAGGAAGAGGTTAAAATGTCTAATTCTAATGCGTATATAGAAAAATTAGCTAGAGAAAAATTAGGTCTTATTAAGCAAGGTGAAACTCCTGTAATAGACAATAAAAACTAATTACCAGTTATGCTGTAATAGAAAACTATAACAGGTTTTTTGAAATTATGCCTGTTGAGATTATGGAGGATAAGTGGTTGTGGATGTAGCAAAGATTTTTGGGCAAGATCCAAGAAGTCCTACTCTGTTAAAAGAGAAGAAGTTTATATTATATAGTATTATTTTTTAAGGAGGAGTTTTTTTAATATGACCTTAAAGGCAGGAAGCATACTAGAGGGTACAGTAGTTAACATTACTAGTTTTGGAGCTTTTGTAGATGTTGAAGGTAAAACTGGGTTAGTGCATATATCTGAGGTGTCAGACACTTATGTTAAGAATATACGAGACTATTTAAAGGAAAAGGACAAAGTAAAAGTTAAGGTAATTTCTATTGATGACAATGGGAAAATTAGTTTATCTATAAAGCAGGCTGGACTTGATAAAAAAAGTGTTAGACCTATGGAAATAGATTGGCAAAAAGAAAGAACTAAGCAGAATCAAGGTAATTTTGAAGATAGATTATCTAAATTTTTAAAAGATAGTGAAGAAAGATTCCAAGATATAAAGAAACATCAAGATGCAAAAGGCAAAGGATATAAAAAATCTTCTAATTACTAGTAAGATTACCTAAGGAGGCTGTTTAGCCTCTTTTTAAATTCTTTATAGAAATTTAAAGAAAACAGTTGACAATATAGGTAGTAGAATATATAATAATATATGTCGTCAATTTGTTGTGTATATATTTTGCTGGAGTGGCGGAACAGGCAGACGCACAGGACTTAAAATCCTGCGGGCTTTAA
>DAIMMR010000330.1:0-4549 GCA_036720575.1 Clostridium sp. | reverse complement strand
CAATGGTGATGAAAAAATGGAATATTTAAATAATAAAATACATAATAAAGAAAAATTAACTAAAGATGATATATTTATAATGTACCCTATAAGGTGGACAATTCAAGAGAAAGGGATTACTTGATTTTTAATACCGCTGGGTAAAATAATAGAAATATGCTAGGACTGTAATTATCATTAAGAATCCCTTACTATGAACACTGAATTAAAGGAATGTCTCCCGTAAAATTTACATTTTAGCAAATGGTTTAATACTATTGTTGTAGACACATAAAAGAAGGTATTATACCTAAAAAATAGACAAAAGAAAAATGTATGATTTTTGATAAAGTGGACACACAATAAAGGGATATGTTCTGATAGAATGGACATAATTAGATAAGATTAGAAGGGATTCATCCGGTATAAATAAAATAGATCGGAGATGATAATGTGAAAGAATATACGGCAAAAGAAATGAAGCTGCTGAAAGCAAATCCGTATACTTTTAAAGTTACAAAAAATAAGCTTTATTTTACGATAGAGTTTAAAGAAGGTTTCTGGAATGCTTATCAGGCAGGAAATGCTCCAAGAAAAATACTTTAAGATTTTGGATATGATTTAGAAATATTTGGTCAGAAACAAATAGACAGCATGGTGCAGAGCATTAAAAGGCAGGCACAAAGTGGATATGGCTTAAACAGGGTGAAAATCGGACAAGGCGAAAAAGTGACAAAATAGAAAAGTTAGGTAATATCTCAGATGATACTCAAGAAACGTTAGAACGCGTATGGAATGAAGTGAAATATTTGCGTCAGGAAGTAGAATTTCTAAAAAAAATTGTAAAGACAGAAAATACAGCAAAGAGGAAGCTTTCATGAGTTCGGGATGGAAGTTTCAAGTAATACAAAAAACTTTAAGAGAAGAAGATAATCTTCTAAATATAAGTATGCTTTGTGATATTGCAGGTATTTCAAGATCAGGATATTATCGATGGATAAAAGCAGAAGATGTTCGTTTGGAAAAAGAAAATAAGGACAGGGAAAGCTTTGAATTAATACTAAAGGCGTATAATCAGCGTGGTTACAGTAAAGGTGCTAGAGGCATATATATGTGTATGATACATTGGAGAGAGCCGGTAGTAATGAATCTAAAAAAGATTCGCCGATTAATGAATAAATATGGTCTCGTATGCCCGATACGTAAGGCAAATCCGTATCGGAGAATGGCAAAAGCATTAAAAACAAATAATGTTGCAAAAAATCTATTGAATAGAGAATTTATGGAGCATGGACCCAAGAAAGTATTATTGACAGACATAACATATATACCGTACAATGGCACTTTTTGTTATCTTTCAACTATTTTAGACGCATATGCAAAGCAGATTCTATCATATGCATTGAGTGATTCACTAGAAGTTGACTTTGTATTAGAGACTGTGAATAAACTTGTAAAGAACTACGGAATAGAAATTAGTACAGAGACTTTAATACATAGTGATCAGGGATGCCATTACACAAGTACAAGTTTTATACAATTAGTTAAAGATTACAATTTAAGACAATCAATGTCAAGAAAAGCAAATTGTTGGGATAATGCTCCACAGGAAAGTTTTTTTGGACATATGAAAGATGAGATAGACATTAGTGAGTGTAAAAAGTATAGAGAAGTTAAGGCTATTGTTGATGACTGGATAGATTATTACAATAACGAGAGATATCAATGGCAGTTGGCAAAACTTTCTCCTAACGAATATTACCAGTATATAATTACTGGAATATATCCTTTGAAAGATATTATAAAGAACTAGAAGAGATACGGGGTGAACTTAAGTTCCCTATTGCTTAAATTTAAAAATGTCCTTGACAAGGGGTACAGTTTAATTTTAAACATAACATTTTTACCACTTATGAGCAGTAGGAAAAGTAGAAGTGAGAGAACAATAAAAAGTTTGGAAATGGCACAGGAAGTGGAGGACGCACAGGTTAAATTAGAATGTATAAGCATGCTTTATGCACTGCTGGACAAATTTGGAGACCAAATAAGTAAGAAAAAATTGAAAGGGATGATAACTATGACTGAAATAGGAAAAATGATAAGAGATGAAGGCATTCAAGAAGGCATCGAAAAAGGAAAAACTAAAGGAAAGTCAGAGTTAATTATTAAAATGTTAATAAAGAAATTCAAAAAACTCCCAGATGGTTATGTTAATAAAATAAACAATTTATCAGATGATACTTTGGATGTTATTGCTACAGATATATTTGATATAGATAGGGTAGAAGAGCTTGAAAAATATTTTTAGAACGGTCATTGAAATGGCTGTTCTTATATGATAAAGATTATAGTATTACACTGTGATAATTTTATAATGAAACCTACCATGAAGTTTTTTCTCGTACAACAATTGCAAGCCTATAAATCATATGGAATATAATGCAATTTTCTGATAAAATAGAAGTATAGAAATATGAATATAATCAAGTATAATGGTCAAATGTACACCTCTAAAGAAACTTTAAGTCATTCTTCCTTCGCAAGGGTAACTGTGACTTGGGAAAAATAGTAAATGATTACTAATGCAATGTATCATGTAAGCAGTAGAGGTAATAGGTGAAGTGATATATTTAAAGAAGAAGAGGATTATTTAGTGTATTTGGGAGATAAATTGATGGATGAAAAAGAAGAACCAAAGCAAGAATTAGAAATAGAAATATGTTTGCAGCCAAAATTAATAGAGGTGGTAAACATTTTTGTTCTGTGGTTGTAGGAAAAGATAAAAAATTCCCTGATAGATGGATTTAACATTTTTAGAACGGTCATTGAATTGGCTGTTCTTTTTTAGTATATCTAAATGATTATAAAAAGAACAAATGTTTGTATAAAATTAATTTTTATGACCATAATAAAAATATATTGTTTATAATGGAAAAAGATGATTGTTATAGATTATAATAAAGTAGAAGATGAAGATAAGCAGATAAACAGAGTTCTTGGTTTCAGGTGGAGTTTTTTCTCCATCTGAAACTTATTAACAGGATTCTTAGTGCTTTAGCACTTAGAAGGCGTTATCCTTTAGGGGAAATCGTTATCCAGGGACGTAGCTGCTCGCAACGTACACTTGGAGAAGTGGGAGTATTAGAGCAGGTAGTCATCGGATAAAAGGGTGGTTTAGAATTATGAAAAAGAAATTTAATGTAACGGGAACTTGCATATAAAATAAAAAAGATAATGGGTTTTATAGAATATGATAATTTGCAGAGATGAATTAGATTAAGTAGTTTGAAAGTTGTTATTTTGATAATATAGATAATATTATTGCAAAATTTAAATAGGTAATAGATATAAGTGAGGTGTGAGTCAATTGAATATAGATAAAGATAAAGTGAATAAAATAATTCAATTTCTTACTGAAAATATAAAACCATATTTAATATATTTATTTGGTTCAAGTGTAAATGGAATTTTTAGAGAAGATAGTGATATTGATATTGCTTTTATTAGCGATATTAATACTACAGACTATGAAATATTTATGTTAGCACAAAAGCTTGCAAATATATTAAAAAGGGATGTTGACTTAATTAACTTAAAAAAAGCATCTACTGTATTTAGAATTCAGGTAATAGCTAAAGGAGAAAAAATATATTGCATTGATAATAAAAGAAGGGCTTATTTTGAAATGTATGCATTTAAAGATTATGCTACATTAAATGAAGAAAGAGAAATAGTACTAAAAAATATAAAAAAGAGAGGAAAAATATATGAATGATGTGATATTGAATAAAATATCTGTTATTGAAAGATGTATAAAAAGGATAAATGAAGAATATGATAATAATCCTGAAAATTTAAAGAATTATACTAAGCAAGATTCTATAATTTTAAATATCCAAAGAGCCTGTGAGGCATCTATAGATTTAGCTATGCATATAGTTTCTGAAAAAAAACTTGGTATTCCACAAAACAGCAGGGATGCATTTGAAGTGCTGTTTGAAAATAAAATTATAGATGAAAAACTTATGAATAATTTAAAATCTATGGTTGGTTTTAGAAATATAGCTGTTCATGATTATCAAACTGTAAATTTAGATATAGTAAGAGAAATTATTGAGAAACATATACATGATTTAGAGAAATTTTCAAAGCATATGATTGATATTTTATAAGTACTCTAATACATACACTGAAGGTTTTAGCAAGTGGGCTGCAAACATCCCACTAGGGTAACTGTGGCTTGGAAAAAACAGTAAACAAGTGAGATAAACAGAGTTCTTGGCATCAGATGGAGTTTTGACTCCACCTGATGCTTAGAAATCGTTATCCAGGGACGTAGCTGCTCGCAACGTACACTTGGAGAAGTTTGGAGTATTAGAGCAGGTAGTCATCGGATAAAAGGGTGGTTTAAAATTATGAAAAAGAGATTTAATGTAACGGGAACCTGTATACCGGAGAAACATTATATGGTAGACATTTCTGATAAAATAAAAAAGATAATGAATCTTATAAAAGATGAAGAATATGTTGTTGTTTCTATAAGCTTTGAAGGTGTTGGAGATTTAATATT
>DAIMMR010000329.1:0-4579 GCA_036720575.1 Clostridium sp. | reverse complement strand
GTGGTTATATTTGAATCAAGTATTGAAGTCATAGCTCTTCTAAAACCTGCATCTACAGAGGCTTTAATGGACTTGCCACTTTTAAGTTCCTCTTTGGTCCTCTCAAATATAAGTATGTTGGCATCTACTGCCATACCTACTGTTAAAAGAAATGCTGCAATACCAGCTAATGTCAAAGTTACATTTACGTTAGCAAAAGTTGCTAAAACTATATATACGTATAGTACAAGTGCTATATCTGCAACAAGTCCAGGTAATCTATAATATAAAAGCATAAATATCATTACTAGTCCTATACCTATTTTACCTGCTAATATACTAAGCGGGAGTGCATTTGCACCAAGAGAAGCTCCTACAGTTTTAACCTGTACTGGTTTTACATTAACTGGAAGTGCACCTGATTTTATCAGGTTTGCCTTTGTTTGAGCCTCTTTCAAAGTCATGTGACCGCTTATAATAGCTCTACCATCCGTTATATGTGCATCTACCTGCGGATCTGACAGCTTATCCTTATCTAAGTAAATGGTAATTTTTTGTCCCATAAATTTTTGAGTGGCATCTGCAAACTTCTGAGCACCTGATGGAGTTAGCTCCAGATTTATTACACCTTGGCCGCCGTTTTGGGAGTCAATAGAAGCCGTAGCATTTTTCATATCCTTACCTGTAAGTATAGTATTGTTGTCTGGTCCAACAAACTTAAGATCACCGGTTTTTGCTACACCATCCACTACTTCTTTTGCATCAAATTTTCCAGGTATATCAATTCTTATCCTGTCTTTTCCTTCTCTTACAGTCGTAGTTTCACTTACTCCTAATTTATTAACCCTTTGTGAGATCATGTCTACAGTTCTATTTACAGTATCTTGATCTACATTTTTAGACTGTATTTCTTCAAGTACAGAAACTCCACCTTGAAGGTCAAGTCCCTTGTTTATTACTTCACTAAATGGCTTTAATTTATATCCACCTAAAGTTACTCCATATGCTCCAGTATAAGCTAAAAAGCCTATTAAAATTACGCATAGAAAGAAAACTACGGTACTTTTCGCCTTAGATTTCATTTTTATCCTCCTTCGTCAATAACCAAATACCTTTATCCTCACCTGTTTACATTAGCAATTATATTACTTAAAAAAAGCACCGTCAATACACATATTACAAATAAAGTAATATGATGTATTAAGTTTTTGTAAATGTTATTACTATTTTTTCAAAATTCTACTTTTAAGTGCAATAGCACATTCAATTCTCTTTTTCTGCATTTTACATCCAAGACTATAGGGTATATTCATATCTTTATTGAAATTGTAATTATTAGCCTGGCATCCGCCGCTGCAGTAAAATCTTGCCCAACATTTTTTACATTCCGGTTTGTTGTATATATGAGCAAACTTAAATTGTTTAGAAATGTCTTCCCTCAAGTTGTCAACGTCACTTAAATTTCCCATCTTAAAAGCTTCATTTCCTACAAATTGATGGCAGGGATATATATCTCCATCTGGTGTTATAGCTACATACTCATGTCCTGCCCCACATCCTGATATTCTTTTATATATACAAGGACCGCCTGTAATGTCTATATTAAAATGGTAAAACTTAAACTTTCCTCCTTCCTTGTTTCTTCTAAGCATTTCCTCATATAATTTGTCATATTGCTCATAAATAACCGGAAGGTCTTCTTCTCTAAGAGATAACGGATCATCCTTTGGAAGTACAACAGGTTCTACAGATATTTCATCAAATCCCTGATCTGCAAGATATTTTATATCTTCAAAAAAATCAGTATTGTTTCTAGTAAAAGTACCTCTTGCATAATATTGTTTAGACTTGTCCCTCATTTTTACCATCTTTTTTATCTTAGGGAGTATGGAATCAAAACTTCCACTTCCATCAATTCTAACTCTTACTTTGTCATTTACTTCTTTTCTTCCATCAATACTGAGTACTATATTCCCCATGTTTTTATCAAGATAATCCATTATCTCATCATTTAACAGGGTAGCATTTGTAGTCATTGTAAATCTTATATTTTTGTTGTGAAGCTTTTCCTGCTTCTTAGCATACTCTACAATTTCCTTTACTGCATCAAAGGCCATAAGTGGTTCTCCACCAAACAAATCAACCTCTATATTTTTCCTAGGTCCTGATTTTTCTATAACAAAATCAATGGCCTTTTTTCCTATTTCTGCAGACATGAGTTTTCTTCGTCCTTTGTACTCACCTTCATCTGCAAAACAATATTTGCATCTCAAATTACAATCATGGGCAACATTAAGGCATAATGCTTTTATAAATGAAGGTTCACTTTCATGCTTTTTTGCAATTCCTTCATATAAATCTTTAGAATACAACATTTCTTTTTCAATTAACTGTTGTATCTCACCATAAGCCTCCTCAACTTCTTCTTTCTTATATTTATCTTTAAGAAGTTCTACCGCCTTTTCAAGTTCTGGCAATCCTTCATCATCTAAAATATCATATACTAGTTCATCAATTTCATGAAGTGTACCAGAGTTTACATCTATAACATATCTATATCCACCCTGGACAAATTTATGAATATTAGCCAAATTGTTCTCCTCCTAATAAAAGTGTATAATTTTTCGTTATATAAATTTTAGGCAGTAACTATTTTTGTTACTGCCTAAAATTTATATTAGTTTTCACAAGCCAAATTGGCAACTGTGCAAGAAGTTTTACATGCTGATTGGCATGAATTAGCACATTCCTTACATCCTGGTTTTTTTAAACTTTCTTTTATATTAGCATTATTTAAAGTTTTTATATGCTTCATACTAAGTTCCTCCAATTAATAAAGTTATCTGTTTGATTATAACATAAACCTATAATAAAATAAAGTTGTCCACAAATGTGAAATTCAAGGAATTCCTTATAAGTTAATTGCAATCATACCTGATAAAGCTCCTACTATAAGGTCAAGCAGCAATCGTTTTACTCCATATGAACTTATAGCTGCAGAGTTTCCAGAAACTACAGAAACTACATACAGTATAAACAAATATAAAAGAGTTACTCCAATACCTACAAGCCATCCTTTTTTACCTATTTTTCGCACTGCATAAATAACCCCATACATTATACTAAGTATGTTTGTAATCACGTAAAATATGTATCTTACTCTTAGACCTATATCTATAAAAGTCATCATAACTGCAAAAATTAAAAGTAAAATAACTGTAATTATAAAACCTCTAAGAACTCCTTCCACTGCAGGAAGGTAATTACTACCTTTCTCCAAATTAAAGCACCTCCCATCTAATAGTATTTATGTAGATAAAAGGTGCTTTATACCTAATTTTTAAACTTCTTTTTTTTCCTCTATTTTCTTAGAAGAATTTTCTTGACTTTTAGGTTCAGATAAAATATTTAGTACTCCTGTTTTATCTAACTTTATTCTTACCCTATCTGGTCCTGTTTGAAGAGTTATATTTTTGTCCTGGATATTTACAACTTTTCCTATTATGCCACCTTTAGTTATAACCTCATCATTAACCTTAAGGCTTTCAAGCATTGCATTATATTTCTTTTTTCTCTTGCTTTCTGGTAGAAATATAAGCAAATAAAAGATTACTACTATAAATAAAAGTGGTGCTAATGTCCTTAATGAACTCAATTTTTTCACCTCCTTTTTTTAACAGAGTTTTTAATTTTATTGATTCCATTGTTCAAGCTTTTCCCTTTTATATTTAGGGAAATAGTCTCCATCAATGGAATCTCTTATTTCTTTCATTAAATTATTATAAAAATACAAATTATGAAGTACACATAACCTCATAGCAAGCATTTCCTTTGCCTTAAACAAATGTCTTATATATGCCCTAGTGTAATTTTTACAAGTAGGACACTGGCATCCTCTGTCGATAGGAGAATCATCCAGCTGATATTTGGCATTCAAAAGATTTATTTCTCCCTCTGATGTAAATACATGGGAATGTCTTCCATTCCTAGCAGGAAGTACACAATCAAAGAAATCTACTCCTCTTTCCACTGCTTCAAGTATATTTGCTGGAGTTCCAACTCCCATCAAATATATAGGCTTATCCTGTGGAAGATGAGGAACTACTTTTTCTATAATTCTATACATTTCCTCGTGAGTTTCCCCTACAGCTAAACCTCCAATAGCATATCCATCTAAATTCATTTCACTTATTATTTTAGCGTGCTCTATTCTTATATCATCGTAGACACCGCCTTGGTTTATTCCAAACAGCATCTGCTTATTATTTATAGTATCTGGCAGAGAATTCAATCTATCCATCTCAACTTTACATCTTTTGAGCCATCTTGTGGTTCTTTCAACAGAACGCTGAACATAATCTTTGGGAGACGGATTTTCTATGCACTCGTCAAAAGCCATAGCTACAGTAGATGCCAAATTACTTTGAATTTGCATACTCTCTTCAGGTCCCATAAATATTTTACTTCCATCTATATGTGAATTAAAATACACTCCCTCTTCTTTTATCTTTCTAATCTTTGACAGAGAAAATACTTGAAATCCTCCAGAATCAGTTAAAATAGGTCTATCCCAATTCATAAATTTATGTAATCCACCAAG
>DAIMMR010000328.1:0-4580 GCA_036720575.1 Clostridium sp. | reverse complement strand
AATTTTTTGCGATAGCTAAAAATCAACCTTCACTCTCAACTCTCAATTTTCAACTCTCAACTCAAAAAGCTTTGCTTCATAATTTTTTTATATTAAGTTAAAATTTTATATGTGCGAAAATTGAGTATATAATAGAATCACTATAAATAAAAATGTGGAGGATTATTATGGAAATTTCTAGAATTGGTGTAACTTCTAAACCTTCTTCAAGCAATAAAAATATATCTGTTAAAAAAGACTTTTCCCAGAGTTTTAATTCACAGATGGAGAAAAAGTCAGATCAGGAACTTAAAAATATGTTTGATAGTATAAAAAAGAAAGGAAATAGACTTGCCATAACAAAATGCTATTCAGATGTAAGATCTTATAAAAAAATGATAAAAGAATATCTTGAATCCGTCTTAAGTTACATGTATAGAGTAAAAAAGGATATAAGCTTCTGGCAAACTCAATATTTCATAACTGTAGATACTATAGATAGTAAATTGGAGGATCTAACTAATATGCTCATGAGTGAACAAAAAGATAACTTAAGCGTAGCAGCTACTATAGATGATATAAGTGGTCTTTTAGTAGATATATATAAATAAGCACTTATATAACTGAGACTAACAAAAAAAATTCTTCATTATTATTATATATTTGGAAAAATTGGGTTATTGGAAGTGGATTAGTACCTTTTCCAACTTCTATAGTAAACCCAGGTCTGCCATGGCTTTTTATGAACCAATCCTTATATCCTGAATAAGATATTATTTCTGAAGTTTGTTCTAGTCTATATCCACTTACCCTGGCAAACAATTTTCCTATCCTCCTTGATTCTGGAGGTGTAAGTTCATTGTACTGCCAGTAAATAACCCCACCCTGACTGTGATATGTCAAAACTAACTTAAAATTATGACCATTTGTACATACTACCATAGACCTAGTTAAGGTCCTGAATACCTCTGGAGCCCAGTTTAAATATTGGCATATGAATTACCCTAAATATTATTACTATATTATTTTTATGCAAACTTTATAAATATGTGATAATATATTGTTTTCTAATATTCACTATAATTTTTAGTCCTTTCAATATAATCTTCTGCTGACCGTCTAAGAGACTTCTTTTCTTCCAAAGTAATTTACTCTCCTTAAAAATTTAATATTTTGAAAACCTATATTTAAATTATAAATCATTATAATTGCAAAATAAAAACATATGAAGAAAAAAACTATATTATTTTAAAAATATGCTAAAATATAATATATATCATGAATTGAGTTTTTCTAAAATATATATTATAATACAAATGTACTATATATGGTATTTATACAACCTTATTTACACTATATATAGTGTTTTTTTATTTAAGCAACTATACATAATAAATAATTCTTCTATTATTAGCTTAAATAAAATCCTTAAATATTTTTAGGAGGTAGGTCAATTGAACTGTATAAAAGACTTGTTTAAAAGATACTTTACAAAATCTCTTAAACAAAACAATAATAAAACAGTATATGATTTATTTAAATGGAAAAAAGTTGACGTGTTCTTAAAAGATCATAAAACCGGAAAAGTATTAGTTGATATGAAGGATCTAGAATTTCCTGAAAATTATTCTCAAAACGCTTGTGATATAATAGCTTCTAAATACTTTAGAAAAGCTGGCGTTCCCGGGGAAAATGGTTATGAAAGTAGCATGAAATCTGTAGCCCACAGGATGGTAAATTTCTGGTGTGAATCACTAAAAGATGAAGGACTTATAAAAACAGAAGAGGAGTCTTCTATTTTTTATGATGAATGTGTATATGCTCTTTTAAATCAGATGTATGCTCCTAATTCTCCTCAATGGTTTAACACAGGTCTTAAACTGTCTTATGATATATGTGGTGCTAAACAGGGAAATTACTACTTCGATGAAAACCTCAATAAAGTAGTAGAGTCTAAAGATAATTATACAAGAACTCAGGCTTCTGCTTGCTTTATACTTTCTATTGAAGATAAACTTTTAGGATCACATTCCATATCAAATCAATTTGTCACAGAGACAAAATTATTTAAGGGAGGTTCTGGAACTGGCACTAATTTTTCTACTATAAGAGCAAAAGGTGAAAAATTATCTGGTGGAGGTTCTTCTTCCGGACTTATGAGTTTTTTAAAAGCATTGGATAAAAATGCAGGAGCTATTAAATCTGGTGGTACTACAAGAAGAGCTGCAAAAATGGTATGCCTTGATGTGAATCATCCTGAAATAATGGATTTTATAAACTGGAAATCCAAAGAAGAAGACAAAGTAAGGGCTCTTGGCAAAATGGGATATGATACAGATATCGATGGTGAAGCTTACGAAACTGTATCTGGCCAAAACAGCAATAATTCAGTAAAATTTTCCGATGAATTTATGAATAAGGTAAACAAATTAGAACAAAATCCAGATGATACCATTGAACTTATTGGTAGGGTTGACCCAAAACTTAATAAGGTAGAAAAAGTAAAAAACATATGGGATGCCTTTAATAATTCTGCCTGGAAATGTGCTGATCCTGCACCTCAGTTCAGTACTACATTTAACGCCTGGCATACCTGTCCTGCAGGTGAAGATGGAAGACTAAATGCTCCTTATAACAGGATAAATTCTACAAACCCCTGCGGAGAATATGCTTTTTTGGATGATACTTCCTGTAACCTTGCTTCTATAAATATATACAAGTTCTATAATATAACCAATAACACTTTTAACATAGAAGGCTATTTACACATAATAGATCTTGTTCAACTTATTCTTGAATCTTCAATACACTGGGGACAATTTCCTACAGAAGATATAGCTAGAAAAACTTATCTTTTTAGAACTACAGGACTTGGTATATCAAATATAGCTTCGTTATTTATGGTTATGGGTTATCCTTACGATTCAGATGAAGCTAGAACTTTAGCTGCATCACTTGTTGGAATACTTACAGGTGAGTCTTATTACGTATCTTCTCTTATGGCAAAAGAAATAGGTCCCTTTAAAAAGTTTGAAATAAATAAGCCCTATATGATGAGAGTTTTAAGGAATCATGCCAGAGCAGCCTCTGTAGATATGGAGTCTCTCCAAGCAATTCTAGGGAATAACTTTTCAAATGAATTTGAAGATTTAAATTATGTTCCGTTAAAAGTAAAACACAGCGTTCTAAAAAAGGAAGGACTTTCTTACATAGGAAAGACTCTAAAAGATTGCTGGATAAATGCACTTAAAAGTGGTATCAAATTTGGATACAGAAATGCCCAAGTTTCAGTTATAGCCCCTACAGGAACAATATCCTTTGCCATGGACTGTGGAGCTACTTCAATAGAACCATTTTTCAGTCACATTGTTTATAAAAAATTGTCTGGAGGAGGGTTTATGACTATTATAAATCCTGTAATAACCATTGCTCTTAAAAACCTAGGTTATACCTCTGAACAAATAGAAGACATACTGTCCTATGTACTTGAAAAGGAAAATGTATCTGAAAATGACTATACTTATGAAAAAATACTGGATGGCAAAATAGAAGGTGCACCTCATTTAAAAGATGAACACCTAAGTATATTTGATACTTCAAATAAATGCGGCAGCGGCGAAAGATATATTGATCCTATGGGACATGTAAAGATGGTAGCTTCTTTGACCCCTCTTATATCGGGCTCCGTATCTAAAACTGTAAATTTACCTAAAACTGCTTCAGTACAAGATTTTAAAGATGTTGTTCTTACCTCTTGGAAACTGGGAGTTAAAGGCATTACCCTTTATAGGGATTCTTCTAAAGTTGCTCAGCCTTTAAATACCACTTTGTCAGATTCCAATGCTATAAATATAGAAAATTTTACCTATAGCCAACTTTTATCAAAAGTAAAGGAATTACAAAAAGGAATAAAATATTCAAAGCGAGATAAAATTATTGGAATTCGCACAGGAACTACACACCCTGCTCAAATAGATGACGTTAAGATATACACTACAGTAAACAGAAATTCTAATGATGAAATATCTGAAATATATATAACTACAGATAGAGAGGGTACCATAATAATGGGACTTCTAAATTCCCTGTCTAAAGCAATATCCGTTATGCTGCAATACCATGTTCCACCTCAGGATATATCACGAATGCTCAGGGGACAAAAATATGAACCTTATGGATTTGTTCAGAAGCATCCTTATATAAAATATGTATCCTCAATTTCAGACCTTATAAGTAAGGTAATTGATATAGAACTGGGAGATTATTCAAGGTGTCAAGTTAAACCTGAAAACTACGATAAAGACAGCTTAGTTTTAGGCAATTCTTCACCTGAATTAAATACTATAAAAACTAATGGAAATGAAACAAAAATAAAAAAAATAGATGGTGAAAAAGTTTATGGTGCAGTATGTCCTACTTGTTCAAGCACTAGAATGATAAGAAACGGCACTTGCATGGTATGTCTTGACTGTGGTTCTACTACAGGATGCAGCTAATTTTGTAAAGTATTTAGTTCACAGTTTAAGTAAATTGCGAAGCAATTTTCTTAAAGAACAAAGTTCAAAGTTCAAATATCAAATAAGGATAATTTTCTTCCTAAC
>DAIMMR010000013.1:0-27583 GCA_036720575.1 Clostridium sp. | reverse complement strand
GATTTTCAGATAATTACTTACTAAAAGAGTACCCATGAAAAACAAAAGAACATAAATTTCTTTTAAATTGAAAATTTTTCGTAGCATAGTGGAGAAAAATCATCCTTCACTGTCCTCTGTCAATTGTCCACTGTCCTCTCAAAAATATTACGTTGTAATTTTTTTATTAAGTTAATTTCTTATGTACGAATTATGTACGAAAGTTGAGTTGTTAATATTCATCTTTTAAACTTACAGAAACAATTTTTGAAACACCTTTTTCCTCCATAGTAACTCCATAAAGCACATCACTTGCCTCCATAGTTCCTCTTCTATGAGTTATAACAATAAACTGAATCTCATTTGAAAATTTCTTTAGGAAGCTTGCATATCGTGCTACATTTGCATCGTCAAGGGCAGCTTCTATTTCATCCAATATACAAAAAGGAGTAGGTTTTATCTTAAGTATTGCAAATAGAAGTGCTATAGCAGATAATCCTTTTTCTCCTCCAGACATTAGATTTATGTTTTGAAGTCTTTTTCCTGGAGGCTGAACTGTTATATCTATATTTCCACTAAGTTCATCTCCACCTGTAATTATTAAATCTGCACTTCCACCTTTAAACAACTCTTTAAACGTTTCATTAAAACTTTCTTTTAATCTATCAAAATTTTTTTTGAATACGGTTCTCATTTTTTCCGTCATAGCATCTATTACATTATTTAACTCTTCTTTTGATTTTACCAAATCTTCTCTTTGAGTACTTAAAAATGTCACCTTTTCTCTCAAATCACTATACTCCTGTATAGCACCCAAATTAACTATTCCTAATTTAGAAATACTATTTTTCAAATTTACTACATCTGAATTATATTTATCTAAATTTTCTATGTCTTTTTTATATTTTAGGGCTTCTTCGTAGGTAATTTTAATTTCATTTTTTAGTTTTAAACACATATTTTCTTTTTCTGAATTAAGCCTAGCTAAAACTACTTGCACCTTATGAAGTTTTTCTTCTTTTTTATTTATTAAAAGAGTTAGACTTTCTAACTTTTCATTACATTTTTTTACGCTATCCTTCAATTTTATAAGTTCTTTATCATTTTCCTCTATACTTTTTTTTAAAATTTCTATGTTTTTATTTAGAACTTCTATTTTTTCCTTATTTTCATTTACTTTCAACTCTTGATTATGTATATTATTTTCACAATCTTTGTTTTGCTCAATTATCCTGGATTTTTTCATGCTTAATTCTTGTATTTCATCTATCAATCTCTTAAGCTCTCTGTTTTTATTTAAGATACTTTCATCTAACTGAGCCTTTTTTACTTTGAAATCTAAAAGTTTTTCTTTCATTTTCTCTATATTACTTTTATTTTCTTCCAATTCCTCTTCTATTTTTAAAATAGAACTGTCATTTTTGTTTTGTTGTCCCAGGGAATTTTCTAATTTCTTCTTTTTATCCTCTAGATTTTTTTCCTTCAACTCTTTATTTTTAGTCAAAATATCTATCTCTCTATTTGATATTTCCATATTTTCTATTAACTTAGAGCTTTCATTATCTATATTATTTATTTTTTCCTGAATCTTAGTCAATTCTATATTTTCAGAATAACCTTTTTCCTTTAAATCTAAAATTTCTTCATCCAATTCTTTTATACATTTTTTATATTCTTGTACTTTTCCATTTAAATCTTTTAGGGATTCACTTGTTTTTTTTATTTTAATTGCACTTTCTTCTATTTCACGCTTTCGCCCTATTATATTGCTGCTCTTTTTCTGAAAACTTCCACCAGTAAGAGACCCTCCTGAATTTACTACATCCCCAGCTAAAGTAACTATTCTAAAACTATATCCACTTAATTTAGCTATTTTAAGTGCACTATCCATGTCTTCACATATAACTGTCCTTCCAAGTACATATTCAAGTGCATTTTTAAATTTATCTTTATAATTTACGATCTCACTAGCGATCCCTATATATCCACTTATACCCTTAAATCTTTCACTATTTGAAATCTTTTTTCCCTTTATTATATTAAGGGGCAAAAAAGTAGCTCTTCCCATATTTCTATTCTTCAAATGCTTTATGAGAGCTTTGGCCGTAATTTCGTCTTCAGTTATTATATTTGATATGGTACTGCCAAGAGCAACCTCTATACAAGTTTCATACTCTTTAGGTGATTCTATAACCTCTCCCAGCAAAAAACAGCTGTTTTCAGGTACTCTTACTGCCTTATCTTTTATATCCTTCATAAGTGATTTTACGGATCTATTATATCCTTCATAATGCTGCTGCAAATTCAAAAGCACGGCATAATTTGCCTCTAATTTGTTATAAGTTTTATTTAATTCTTTAAGATTTTTTTCTTCTAAAACAAGATTAGTATTAGATTTTGAAATTTTCTTTTTATTTTCTTTAACTTTATCTTGATATTCCGATATTAGTTTTTTTATACTAGATACTTTTGAAACCAGCATATCTTTAGTACTAGCATTTATTTTTATAGAATGAACATAGCTTTCACAGGAGCTTTTCATATTATTAATTTTATCCAGCGTATCTTCTATTTCCTTTTGCGCAGAAGATATTTCATTTTTTAAGTTAGATATATTACTTAAATATTCTATCTGATCGTCCTTTAATTTCTTATATAAATCTTCTCTTTCTACTGCATTTTTTTGTACATTTCCTATATTATCGTTATACTCAGATATACTATTCTCTAATTTATCCTTATCCGTTTTTAACTCAAAAATGCTATTTTTTTGAAGTTCCACCTGCTGCAGTTTTTTTCTCTTAGATTCTTCAATTTGTTTTAGCTCTAAGAAATTTTTTTCTATAGTTTCCTTTAAATTTTCTATTCTTTGTTTTAAAAGCTTTATTTCACCCTCTGTTTGTTGAACACATTCTCTAGCTCCATAGTAACTTGTTTTACAATCAGAACTTTTATTATTAAAATCCTCAATTTGTTCATTTCCATTTGTTATCTTACATTTTAAATCCACAAATTCTAAATTCAATTCTTTAACTTCTTTACCCATGAAATCTGTAGATTTTTGATTTTCTCCAATTTTACTTTCTATTTTTTCCATAGAATGAACTAATAAATTTATTTCCTTTTCCTTCAGCTGTTTTGATAATTTCAAAAATTCATTGGCCTTGTCATTTTCCTCTTTAAGTGATTCTAATCTTTCAGTATGAGTTTCTAAAATATCTTCTATTCTTACCAAATTGGCATCAGTATTTGATAGTTTTTTTTCTGCTTCTTCTTTTCTCCACTTAAATTTAACAATACCTGCAGCTTCTTCCAGTACACTCCTTCTATCTTCAGGTTTTCCACTCAATAAAGCATCTATTTTACCTTGTCCTATTATTGAGTAACCTTCTCTTCCTATACCTGTGTCCATAAATAGTTCATTTACATCTTTTAATCTACACTGAGTATTATTTATGTAGTATTCACTTTCTCCAGATCTATAAAGTCTCCTTGAAACAGTTACATCAGAATAATCAATAGGAAGTTTTTTATCCTCATTATTTAAGGTAAGAGAAACCTGACATAATCCAACTGGTTTTCTATATTGAGTACCAGCAAAAATTACATCTTCCATCTTTCCGCCTCTAAGGCTTTTCACGCTTTGTTCCCCTAGCACCCACTTGATTGCATCAGAAATATTGCTCTTTCCACTTCCATTTGGCCCTACTATAGAGGTAATTCCTCCTTTAAATATAAGCTCTGTTTTATCTGCAAAGGATTTGAATCCTCTTATCTCTATACTCTTTAAAAACATCGAAAAGCAGCCCCTTATCTAAAAAGCATTGGAAGAAGCGTAACTAAAAACATAAGCACTACAAAAACTATCATTACCTTCATCATTTTATCTCTAGTATTCTTTTTCATAATACACACACTCCTTTAAAAAACTCTACCTTTCCTTACACTTATCTGCTATATATTCATCTATAGATACGGATTTAGTTACTCCCTCTTCAATTATAACTATGTTTTCCCTACTAATTGAAGGATCTTGAATAACTTTTACAAAACATTTACCAAATTTCTTTTTCATCTCATTGAAATATTTTCTTTTATTTGCATACAACTTTGAAATATCCCTATTGTTTATCTTTATAACTACATTTCCCTCATAAGACTTTGATATGCTGTCTTCTATTATATTATTGTAAATACTTCCTTCTACCAGTTCCCTAAAGGCAGGATGAAAAGGACCTGCTATTACATCTTTACCTACATTTATTTCTTCTGTAGGTTGAAGTCCCATTCTTATTACATTTATTTTATTTTTTCGCAAAATATAATATAATTTTCTGCATATATCCACTGCTTCATCTAATGTGTAAGGTTTATATATACCTTTTTTGTACATGGTCTCCATGAAAGTACCCTTTATTACAAGGGCAGGGTATAATCTATATATATTCGGACTCATATGTACAGATTTTTTTATAGTTTCCATATCTTTTTTAAAAGTATCTGAAGGCAAACCCAGCATAATCTGGTGTCCTAATGTAAATCCATACTCCTTTATAAGAGAAGATGCTTTAACCACATCCTCCGCAGAATGTCCTCTTCCTGATTTTATAAGCACTTCTTCATCTAATGACTGTACACCAAGTTCTATAACGTCTACAGAATATCTTTTTAAGTTATCCAGTATACTTTTGTCTATATAGTCTGGTCTTGTTGACATATGTATAAGATCTATATCTCCTCTATCTTTATACTCTTTAGCCACACTTAAAAGTTCATTTTGCCTTTCCATAGGAATTGCAGTAAAAGTACCTCCAAAAAAAGATACTTCTACTACGGAATTTTCTCGTTTTATAGTTTTTAAATACTGGTTTATAGTATTTCTAGTAAAACAGGCATCAACTTTTTCCTCATTTCCCGTAATTGCAGTCTGGTCACAAAATACACAATTATGGGGGCATCCTTCGTTAGGCACAAATATAGGTATTATATAATGTTTCATTTTCACTTATCCCCATTTCTAAAGCATACTTACTTTTACATTTAATTTCATCAAAGCATCCCGAGCTGCATTCTGCTCTGATTCCTTTTTGCTGTATCCTACACCACTACCCAAAACATTTTTTTCTGTGCACACTTCAGTATAAAACTTTCTTCTATGAGGAGGTCCTTCATATTTTACGAGGTTATACTCTATAGATACATCCCCGTCTTTTTGTAAAGTTTCTTGAAGCTTGGTTTTATAATCCATTATTATTCTATTTTTAATAGCATTTTCTATAACATCTTGAAAATTTTCAATTATAAATTTCCCTGTCTTCTCATATCCAAAATTTAAATAAATTGCAGCAATAATAGCCTCAACACAATCTGCCAATATGGAAGTCCTATTTCTTCCCCCTGTAATTTCTTCTCCCTTACTCATTTTTATGTATTTACCAACATTCCATTTTTTAGCTACATGATAGAGGGAATTTTCACAAACTATAAGAGACCTTTTTTTTGTAAGCTCTCCTTCAGGTTTACTTTTATATTTTAAAAATAAATATTCTGATATACAAAGCTGCAATACAGAATCTCCTAAAAATTCTAATCTTTCATTGAATTTTATATTTTTTCTACCATTAGCATATGAACTATGAGTTAAAGCTACTTCTATGATTTTCTTGTTGCTAAAACTCATATTGAATTTCTTTTCTAGTAATTCAATAAAGCCTACCTCTTCCATTTTCTAATTCTCCTTTTGAAATTTATTCTTCAGTCTGCCATAGACCAACTATACAAAAAACAAACTCAAGAATAAATTCATTACTATAATCAAAGCTTTAGGTGGAGTTAAAAACTCCACCTAATGCCAAGAACTCTGTTTATTCTTCAGTATGAGCTTTTATGTACTCAACTACATCTCCCACTGTTTTTACCTTTTCAGCTTCTTCATCTGGTATTTCAATATCAAACTCTGTTTCAAGAGCCATTATTAACTCAACGATGTCAAGGGAATCTGCACCTAAATCGTCAACAAAAGATGATTCCAATTTTATTTCATCAGAGTCAATTCCAAGTTGTTCAGATATTATTTTTTGTATTTTTTCAAAAATCATAATTTCGCCTCCAAAAATTTTTCATACATAAATAATATTACATAAGTTATATACCGTCAATAATAAATATATTTATTATACTAACTTATATTATATCAATACATTTATATTATATACTTTATATATTATTACTTTCTACATTATGTATTTTTTCTATTTCACATTTTATTTTTCCAACAACATTATTTTCATAACAGCTTATGGCTTGCATTACTGCATTTTTAAAAGCTTTTCCATTAGAACTTCCATGAGCCTTTACACATATGCCCTTACATCCTAAAAAAGGAGAACCACCATATTCTGTATAATCCAATTTACTTTTTAAACTCTTAAAAGCAGGTTTTAAAATAAAAGCTGCCAACTTACTGCTAAAGGATTTCATAATCTCTTCTCTTAACATAGAAAATAAACTTAACGCTACTCCCTCATACATCTTCAAAACTGTGTTTCCTACTACTCCATCACAAACTAATACGTTCACATCTCCATTTGTAACATCTCTTGGTTCTACATTTCCTACAAAGTTAAAATCCATGCTTTTCAAAAGCTTATATGCACTTTTAGCCAGTTCATTTCCCTTTTCTTCTTCTTCACCTATATTTATAAGACCTATAGATGGGTTATTTACTTTTAGTATGCTTTCAAAATATATCTTGCCCATAAGAGAAAATTGCTGCAAATACTGAGGCTTACAGTCCACATTTGCCCCTGCATCTATTACCATAAAATTTCCATTTTCCCCCGGTATTATAGGAGCTAGTGCTACTCTATCTACCCCTCTAATTCGCCCTACGATTAAAGTTGAACCTGCCATAAATGCCCCTGTGCTTCCTGCTGATATAACAGCATCTGCTTTACCTTCTTTTACAAGATTCAGTGCCTTAACTAAGCTAGAGTCCTTTTTTTTCCTTAAAGCCATAACCGGGGATTCACCTGTAGTTATAACCTCTTTAGTGTTTAAAATATCTATTTTGTCCTTAGGATAATTATATTTAGCTAATTCATCTTCAATTTGCTCTTCTTGTCCGGTTATTATTATATTTACATCTTGTTTTTTAACTGCTTCTACCACACCTTCCACTACAGCGCAAGGTGCAAAATCTCCTCCCATACCATCCACAGCAATTATCATATTTTCACATCCTATCCTATAATCTGGACCTTTGTTACTTAATATGGTCTAACTTTATAGGCCCCATGAACAAAAAAAGAAAGTCAAATGACTTTCTTTTATTTATTTTCAGTTGAAATGATTTCCTTACCCTTATAATATCCACAATTCTTACAAACTCTATGTGCAAGTTTCATTTCATGGCACTGAGGACACTCAACTAAGCCTGGTAAACCTAATTTAAAAGTCTGTGCTCTTCTTGAGTCTCTTCTTGCTTTTGATATTCTGCTGGCTGGATTTCCCACAGTAAACACCTCCTTAATCAGTGAAAAACATATCTTTTAGCTTTGCCAATCTCGAATCAATATCATCACTTTTGCACTGACATTTAGAATTATTTAAGTTAGTGCCACACTGTTGGCATAACCCTTTACAATTATCCTTGCAAAGCCTCTTAATTGGTAAAATTAATATAATGTTATTTTCTATTATTTCCGTAATATCAACAATATTACTATCTATAAAGATGACTTCATCATCCTTATTTTCCTTACCATTATTCGTATTTGTAAATTTTTCGATAATAGCAATGTTTACAGCATAAGAGTATTTACTTAGGCATCGTGAACAAGTGAGCTCTAGTAAAGTATTAACTCTTCCTTCTAATAGAAGAATATCTCCTTCTTTACTTAAAGTTCCGCTAAACTTTAGAGGCTCTAATAATTTTATGTATTCACTTCCATCATAGAATCCCTTTTCCTTTACTGCAACATTTATATCCTTTGTAACAACTTCTTCACTTAGTAAATCTGATACATTTAATTTCATATCACTCACCTCTATATATTAGCCACAACTTATTATATAGAGATGAGCATTAAAAGTCAAGTTTTATTTATTTTCAACTATTTCTTTTGTATCCCTAGCTATCATAAGTTCTTCATTTGTAGGAATTACTAATACTTTTATCTTTGAATCAGGTGTGCTTATTTCTAGTGCTTCTCCCCTTTTCTTATTCTTTTCTTCATCTATTTTAATTCCAAAATAGCTTAATCCCTTACATATAGCAGATCTGCTAGTAGCTGAATTTTCTCCAAGTCCTGCTGTAAATATTATAGCATCTGCTCCATTTAAAACTGCAACATAAGCTCCTATGAAAGATTTAACTTTGTGATAATACATATTTAATGCAAGTTTTGCTCTATCATTTCCTGAATTTGCAGCTTCTTCTACATCTCTAAAATCACTGCTTACTCCTGATACTCCAAGTATTCCTGACTTTTTGTTCATTAAAGTATCCATTTCATCTACAGACATACCTGTTCTTTTCATTACGAATGGTATTATAGCTGGATCTATATCACCGCATCTAGTTCCCATTACAAGTCCTGCAAGGGGAGTAAGTCCCATACTTGTATCTACTGCTTTTCCCTGGTTTACTGCACATATACTAGCTCCATTTCCTAAATGACAAGTTATTAGTTTAAGATCTTTTGGATCCTTCTTTAATAACTTGGCTGCTTCAATTGAAACGAATCTATGAGAAGTTCCATGGAAACCATATTTTCTAATATCATATTTTTGAGATAAATCATAAGGTATTGCATAGGTATAAGCATAATCTGGCATTGTCTGATGAAATGCTGTATCAAATACTGCTACCATTGGAGTATTTGGCATTAATTTTTTACAAGCATCTATTCCCATTATATTAGCTGGATTATGTAATGGGCCTAATGGAATGCATTCTTCTATTGCTTTCATTACATTTTGGTCAATAAGGATAGATGCAGCATATTTTTTTCCACCATGCAAAACTCTATGTCCTACAGCAGATATTTCTGACATATCTTTTATTACACCATGTTTTTTGTCTACAAGAGCATTTAATACTAATTGTATAGCAACTTTATGATCTTCTATTGGCTGCTCTGTAACAAACTTTTCTCCGTTAACTTTGTGTGTTAAAACTGAACCATCTGCTCCTATTCTTTCTACAAGTCCTTTTGCCATAACTTTTTCATCTTGCATATCAATAAGTTGATATTTTAAAGATGAACTTCCACAGTTTACTACTAATATTTTCATGTTTAATATTCCTCCTAAAAATGAATCATTTATGATTCTTGTTATTACTTTTGAGCTTGTGCTTGAACTGCTGTTACAGCTACTACATTTACTATATCATCGGAATTACATCCTCTTGACAAATCATTTATAGGTTTTGCAAATCCCTGACATACAGGTCCTATAGCATCAGCTTTTGCAAATCTTTGAACAAGTTTATAACCTATATTTCCTGCTTGAAGATCTGGAAATACAAGTACATTAGCCTTTCCTGCTACTTCACTTCCAGGAGCCTTTAAACTTGCAACCTTTTCTACAATAGCAGCATCTAATTGTAATTCTCCATCTAAACTTAAATCTGGTTTAGCTTTTTTAACAATTTCTACAGCATTTCTAACTTTATCTACTAATTCGTGTTTTGCACTTCCCTTAGTAGAAAATGAAAGCATTGCTACTTTTGGATCCATTCCACATAAGTTCTTTGCAGTTTCTGCTGTACTTATTGCAATTGAAGCCAACTGATCACTATCTGGGCATGGATTTACAGCACAATCAGCAAATAGAAGTACACCATTGTCACCATATTCACAATTTGGTACTTCCATTATAAATGTACTGGAAACTACTGATGTACCTGGAGCTGTCTTTACTATTTGAAGCCCTGGTCTCAAAAGATCACCTGTAGTATGCACTGCACCTGAAACCAATCCATCTGCATCTCCAAGTTTAACCATCATTGTGGCAAAGTATATTGGATCTCTTACTATTTTATCCGCTTTTTCTGGCGTTACGCCCTTCTTCTTTCTCAATTCATAAAAAGCATCGGCATATTTTTTTAGTTTATCCGAAGTTTCTGGATTTACTATTTCTGCTCCATTTAAATTTACGCCTAATTTTGACGCTTTTTCTTTTATTACCTTTTCATTCCCTACAAGGATTAAATTTGCAATACCCTCTTTAATTATTTTTTCACAAGCTTGAAGAGTTCTTTCTTCTTCTCCTTCAGCTAAGACAATCTTTTTTTTGTCTTCCTTTGCCTTATTCCAAATTTTTTCCATCAATTTCATGTTTTTTTCCTCCCTTTAAATTTAACACAAAATTACACACACTTATACTATAATCCTTTTTAGTTGTATTTTTCAATAAAAAATTAAAAAATACAACTTTTACTAATAAATTTCACAAATTAAAGTATCATAAACAGAGTTCTTGGTTTCAGGTGGAGTTTTTTTCTCCATCTGAAACTTATTAACAGGATCCTTAGTGCTTTAGCACTTAGAAGGCGTTATCCAGGGGCGTAACAGCCGTTATCCCCCACTTTATAAGAAAAGCAGATGTCCCAAATCTTTGATTTGGCGACAGTCGCTTTCGCTGTGTGCGATGGAGGATTACGACTGGTAGCCATCGGATAAAACTTTTCTGGTCAATACTTTACTCAATATTATACAATGTAAATCAAATAAGTAAAAATTTAATCTGAAAATAGATATAATTATAGACACTCTATTCAAAAGTCCTACACTAATACTTATTTTATTGTTATAATATGTATATGTTTCACTTAGGCATTTTCAAAGAAATAATCAGTCAATATGCTAGCCTACTTTTTTCAAATGCCTTGTACTCTGTACTTATAGTTCTCTAATGAAATAAAATATTTTAGAAAGGGAAATTTCTATGAACGTAACTGGAATAATAGTTGAATATAATCCATTTCACAATGGACATAAATATCATATTGAAAGTGCTCGTTCTGCCACAAAATGCGATGCTATCATCGCAGTTATGAGTGGTAATTTCGTGCAAAGGGGTGCACCGTCTATAATTGACAAATGGACTAAAACCAAAATGGCACTTCTAAATGGAGTGGACCTGGTATTTGAACTTCCCGTTATCTACAGTCTATCTTCTGCTGAATTTTTTGCCTATGGTGCTGTAAGTCTCTTAGAAAATTTAGGTGTAGTAAACAATCTTTGCTTTGGAAGTGAATGCAGTAATATAAACTTGTTAAAATCTATTGCAAAAATTCTTGCAGAAGAACCTACTCAATTCAAGTTATTTTTAAAGGAAAAACTGTCAAATGGTATGTCCTATCCTTCTGCACGAAATAGTGCTTTAAATAATTTTCTATTAAATACTAAAAGTTCTCTTACAAAATACAATATAGATGAAATACTTCAATCTCCAAATAATATTTTAGGTATAGAGTATTTAAAAAATCTAATACGGATAAAAAGCAATATTACTCCCATATCAATAAAAAGAATTGGAAGTTCATATAATAGCTTAAATATAGAACAATCTTTTTCCAGTGCATCATCTATACGCAATTTTTTAAAATTAAATGGGAACATAAATGAGTTAAGTTCTAATGTTCCAGAAAATGTGCTTTCTATTTTAAAAAAATCTCAATCCACAGGATGTGATTTTATTTTTGAAGATTGCATGGTACCTTATTTAAAATATAAATCCTTTCTATATGAAAATAAAATTAGAAATTTACCTGACATATCCGAAGGAATTGAAAATAGAATACTTAGATCCCTACAGAATAATTGTTCCTACAACGATATAATAATTAAATCCAAAACGAAAAGATATACTTACAGTAGAATAAGTAGAATATTATGCCAGTTTTTTTTAGGATTTGAAAATTTAAATTCTCAAATATTGAGAAGAAATATGTGTCCCTATGGAAGAGTCTTAGGATTTAATTCTACCGGCATAAAAGTACTTAAAGAAATGAAAAATAGCTCTTCCATTCCAATTTATGTAAAGATGCCAAAAAAAATAAGTGAAATGCTGCAATTAGACATACAGGCCACAAAAGCCTATAGTCTGTTAAACAAAAACATATCCTTTAACAGTGACTACCTTCAAAGTCCTATCATGGCAGATCAAATTTAGAATAAGTTTCCTACTTTTTAAATATAATTTAATAAACTGTGTTCCTATTCAGTAAATTTTTTTAAAAGTAGGTGATATTCTTGGAAGTTTTATTTTATATATTAATATTTGCAATATTAATACTTCTTTTTATTTTACTAAAAGATAAAAATTTACTTATAACTATAGTATGTTCAATTTTTATAATTGAAATTATACTTGCACCAAAACTATGTATAGATGGAGTAATTTCAGGCAGCCTGCTATTTTTTTACAAAGTATTTCCATCTTTATTTTCATTTTTAGTCGTATCCAATATAATACTCTCTTGTGATGGAGTGTACATATACTCAAAATTAATAGGCAAAGCCTTGTGCAAACCCTTAAGGCTCCCAACTAGCTGCAGCTTCGTGTTAATCATAAGCACACTTTGTGGGTATCCCCTTGGAGCAAAATATGCTTGCCAGCTTTATGAAAAAAAAATAATAGACCTTTTCACCTGCGAGAGGCTTTTAAATATAGCTTCTAATGCAAGCCCTCTTTTTATGCTAGGTTCTGTTGGAGTTTCCATGCTAAAGAGTCCTTTTATAGGATATATACTATTACTTTCTAATTTGCTATCTTGTATAGCTATGAGTTTTTTGATACCTTCTAAAAAAATATACTACAAACCTATTGCTTATAGAAATCATTCTCATGCAAATGAAAACATCGGAAAAGTATTTAAAAACAGCATTGAAGATTCTTTAAAAAATTGCATATCAATAGGTGGATTTGTAATATTATTTTCTGTTGTAAATAGCATTTTAAAAAATAACATTCTATTTAATTTACTAATTAATAGTATTTCAAGTGTAACTCATATTTCGGGTAACATAATGGAAGGAATCTTCCTTGGAATGATAGAAATGACTAATGGATGCAGTTTAATATCATCTTCTACTGCCTCCCTTAATTTAAAAATTATACTAGTAAGTTTTTTATTCACCTTCAGCGGACTATCAATTATATCCCAAGTGTACTCTTTTACCTATAAATTTAAAATATCTTTAAAAAAATATTCTCTTAGGAAAATACTACAGGGAATAATATGTTCTATATTTAGCTTATCACTTTATAACCTATTCTCACTAAAATTATCGCAAGAAACTTTTCTACCTTATTATAAAATAACTACATACTTCAACAACTTGTTTATACTTACTATAATTTTACTTATTACTCCCTGGATTTTATATAAATTAAAGCAATTATTTCATGTCTCTTAGTTCTTTTATATTTGCTCTTATATCTTCAGTCTTTAGATCCATACTGTTTACTAAATTGTTTAACATCTTTTGAAGCTCTACTTTCAGCGTTGCTAGCATCTCATCATTTTTCCTTGATAACTCATTGTCCAGCTGGCTTAATAGTTCATCTGCATAATCTCGAGCGCCTAGTCTTATTGCCTTGGCGTTTTTCTTCGCAGATGATATAATTTCTTCTGCCCTCATATTAGCTTCTTTTGTAATATCATGATTTTCTATTTGACGTCTTAACAAACTCAAATTTTCTTTTTTCATAGTTTCAGATTCTTGTACAGCTTCACTTAAAATTCTCTCTTTTTCGTTTACTATCCATTGTGCCTTTTTAAGCTCGCTAGGAAGGTAATCCACTATTTTTTGCAGCACATCTAAAATTTCCTTTTTATTCACCATAACCTTCCCTGTCATAGGAACTTTTGCAGATGTATCTATAATTTCTTCAAGATATTCTATTAATTTAATAGCATCCATAATTTTTCCCCCTAAGATACCTTAGCACTTTTTATAAACTCTATTAATCTTATTTATAATATCAAACCTTATTTCTTCAGGTACTAAACCTTTAATACATCCCCCAAACATAGCAACTTGCTTTACCGAGGATGAACTCAAATAGGAATTCATGGCACTAGTCATCATAAATACTGTCTCTTTATCAGAATCTAACTTTTTATTCATAAGAGACATCTGAAATTCATATTCAAAATCTGATACTGCTCTTAATCCTTTTACTATAACTTGAATGTCATTTTTTTTCATAAAATCTATTAACAGACCGCTAAAACTCTCAACCTTTACATTAGGTATATCTTTCACTACCTTTTGAATTAATTTTACTCTTTCTTCAATATTAAATAGGCCCTGCTTTTCAGGATTAATTAGTACTCCAACTATCAAATGATCAAATACTTTAGATGCCCTATTTATTATGTCTAAATGCCCATTGGTTATTGGATCAAAACTTCCGGGGTATACCGCAGTCTTCATAATAATTAATCCTCCTTATATTTATAAAAACATACCGTAGTTTTTCCATATTTTCTATGATTCATTAAAACTATATTAATATTTCCTTGATATAGTTCTTCACTAGTATCAATTTTAGTAACTATAATTCCATCTTTTTGCAATAAATTTTTATTTTCAATTATCTCTATAGCTGGTGGAATCATATCCTTTTTATAAGGTGGGTCAATAAATATTATGTCGAACATCAAATTTTTTCTTGAAAGCTCCTGTAAGGCTTCATAAGAATCCTTATTAATAGTTTTACATATATCAGAGAATCCTAAATTTTCTACATTTTTGTTCAAAAAGTAAAAAGTATCACTACTTCTGTCAACTAAATAACATTTTTCTGCACCACGGCTTGCAGCTTCAAGTCCTAAGCTTCCCGTACCTGCAAATACGTCTAATACTTTGGAACCATAGACTCTATTCTGAATTATGTTAAACATAGCTTCCTTAACTCTATCTAAAGTAGGTCTTGTAATATTATATCCATTAGGAGACATTAATTTTCTTCCTCTGGCAAGACCTGCAATTATTCTCATAATTTTTCCTCCTACTTTATGTTTTTTACATACTATAGTCATTCCATAATATTTTAACATACATTTTTATATTATTCAAAAATTATTTAAAATTCACAATGCAACCTGTACAATTCACAATTACTGTGAATTGTACATTAATTCAGTTTTCATTATTCTTATATTAAATTAATTTATTATATGGCGGAGTTAAAAATTAATTAAAGCTTATAAATTTTGAAGTTCTTTCTAAGTTATTTAATATTTCTTCTTTTATTCTTATATCTTCCTCATCTTTACTTGCTAAAAGTCTTTTAGCTTCCCAATTAGCTTCTTTAAGTACATTTATATCCTCTACTAGATTAGAGAAAACAAGTCCATCTTCCCCATGCTGCCTAAATCCAAAAATTTCTCCTGAACCCCTTATCTTCAGATCTTGCTCTGCAATAAAAAATCCATCATTACTGCTTCTCATTATCTCCATTCTTTTTCTTATTATGTCATTTTTAATATCTGCAATCAAAATGCAATATGATTTATAAGATCCCCTTCCTACTCTTCCTCTCAACTGATGCAGCTGTGCAAGTCCAAATCTCTCTGCATTTTCTATTATCATAACCGTAGCATTTGGCACATTTATACCTACTTCTATAACCGTAGTTGAAATTATAACCTTTATCTCACCATTTTTAAATTTGTTCATCTTTTCTTCTTTAAGTTTCGGCTGCATTTTTCCATACAGTATATCTATCTGTATATTTTTAAAATACTTCTCTTTTAATTCTTCATACATATCTTCTACAGAACTTAAATCCAACTCCTCGTTTTCCTCTACAAGGGGACATACTACATACACTTGTCTTCCTCTCTTTATTTCCTCCAAAGCAAATTTATAAACTTTGTCTCTTGAATTTTTATCTCTGTAATAAGTATCTATCTTCTGCCTTCCTGGAGGAAGTTCATCTATAGTTGATACATTTAAATCACCATATAAATACAAACTCAAAGTTCTTGGAATAGGCGTAGCTGTCATAATAAGAGTATCCACATGATCTCCCTTATTTACAAGTTTACTTCTCTGCATCACCCCAAATCTATGCTGCTCATCTGTAACTACTATTCCTATATTTTTAAACTCCACATTATCTTCAATTAAGGCATGGGTTCCTATTATAATATCTATTTCACCCATTTTTAATTTTTCTTTTATTTCATCTTTATTTTTTGGGGTAACACTTCCACACAATAATTCTATACCTACGTCAAAGCCCTCTAAAAGTTTCGTAGCTTCTTCATAATGCTGCTGTGCCAATATTTCGGTGGGAGCCATTAGAACTGCTTGATAACCGTTTTTTACTACATTAAAAATAGCTATTAAAGCCACTACAGTCTTCCCACTTCCTACGTCTCCTTGCAGCAGCCTATTCATAGGGACCTCTCTTTTTTCATCTATAAGTATTTCTCTTATAACTTTATTTTGAGCTTTTGTAAGTTTATATGGTAATTTATTCTTTAGTTCTATTAACTCTGGAGCTATTTTAAAGGCTACTCCCTTTTTATTTTTCCTAAAGCACTCTTTTAACATCAAAACTTTTAGGGAATAAGTAAAAAGTTCCTGAAATTTAAGCCTCTTTTTCCCTTCTCTTAATTCTCTAAAATTAACTGGATTATGTATTATTCTTATAGCTCTATCCAAACTACAGAGCTTATATTTTGTAATTATCCACTTAGGTAAATTTTCATCTATACTCACTTTAGTAAGTACATAAGATATAAGTTTTATAAATGTATTGTTAGTTATTCCTGACTTTAAAGGGTATATAGGAAGTATTTTTTCTTCAATTTTGCTATTTGAATTAACACTTACCACTTTAGGATTTGTTATAACGCTGCTTCCTCTGTACTGCTGGATTTTACCTGCTATTCTATATTCAGCATCTATCTTAAACTTCTTTTTCACATAAGGTTGATTAAACCATTTTGCCTTAAAAAGTCCATTTTTATTTTCAAAAACAATTGTAGAGATTATTTTACCAGTCTTAGTCCTTATATCTCTTTCTATTGAATTAACCTTACAATCTATCATGACCTTTCCTTCTGTATTCCCTTTTAAATCACTGCAGCTAGAAATAATGTCATAATCTCTTGGAAAATATAAGAGCAAGTCAAGTATGTTAAATATACAACATCTGTTTAAGTTTTTACAAGTTACCTCACCTACTCCTTTTAATGATCCGATATCCTCCCTTAGATTCACAAACTTTCACCTGCCTTCTTATTAAATACCAAAAATAAAAAAAGCTTTACGCTTTTTTTATTCAACAGAAACTATAAAATAGTATAAAGGCTGTTTTCCACTATAACATTGTACATCCATTTCTGTATACTTCTTCTCAATCTCTTCTACAAAATGCTTTACTTTTTCTTCTTCACAATCTGTACCATAATATATACTTATAAGTTCGCTATCCTCTTTTATCATATGCTTTAAAAGCTTGTCACAAACTTCAAACATATCCTTTCCAATTTGAACTATCTTTCCATCAATAAGTCCTAATATATCTCCTTTTTTTATGCTTATATCATCTATTTCTGTATCCCTAACTGCATAGGTCACAGAACCAGTAGTCACTGTAGTTAGTGCCCTTTCCATAGTACTTATATTTTTATCTATATCCATATCTGAATTAAAAGATGTTATTGCCGTAATACCTTGTGGTATTGTCTTACTAGGCACAACCTTTACATTTTTATGGGATATCTCTTTTGCCTGATTAGCAGACATAATTATATTTTTATTATTGGGTAATATAATTATATTTTTAGCATTTACTTTATTTATACAATTTAATATGTCTTCAGTACTAGGATTCATCGTCTGTCCGCCTTCTATTACGTAATCTACTCCCAAATCCTCAAATATACTCTTAATTCCATCTCCCATAGCTACTGAAATAAGTGCATACTTTTGTGACTCAGCTTTTTCTTCATAACTAAGTTTTTCACTATCATAAGCCTTATCTTCATCGGAATTTTCCTCAAAATTTTCTATACTTAAAAGATGTCTGTGCTGCTCTCTCATATTGTCTACTTTTATTTTTGACAATTCCCCTAGCTTAATTGCCTCTGAAAGAATCCATCCCGGATCATTTGTGTGAATATGCACTTTAATTATATCTTCATCATCTACCACTACCATGGAATCTCCCATGGTCTCTAACTTTTTCTTAAATTCATTTATACAAGTTCCTTTAGAATGGATAAAGAATTCTGTACAATATCCATATTTTATATCCTGCTGTCTTAAATCTTTAACTGCAGATTTAACTTCTTTATCATGAGCTTTTTCTATCACTACATTTTCCTTACCATCCCTTAAAGCTTCCTGCATTCCTTGAAGTATTATTAGAAGACCCATTCCACCTGCATCTATTACTTTTGCTTTTTTTAGAACAGGAAGCATGTCAGGCGTTTTATTCAATATAGTTCTACTATAACTACATACATCTTGAAGTAACTCAGTTATATCCTTTTTACTGGACTTAACAGCACTTTCACCAGCAACCCTTATAACAGTTAATATGGTTCCTTCTGTAGGACGCATAACAGCTTTATAAGCAGATTTTGCTCCCTCCTGTAGGCTATTTGCAAACTCTTCTGAGTTTACCTGTTTTTTCCCCTGAAGACCTTTTGCTATTCCTCTAAATATCTGAGACAATATTACTCCTGAATTTCCCCTTGCCCCAATAAGCGCACCTCTAGCTAATTGTTTAGAGATACTTTCTATAGAACTATCTTTAGAATTACTTACCTCAAGTACTGCACTTTTAAAGGTCATAGACATATTAGTTCCCGTATCACCATCGGGAACAGGAAATACATTTAATGAGTTAACAAAATCTTTTTGATTCTCCAGCTTATTGCTAGCATTTACAACCATGTTGTAAAAGTGATGTCCATCTATATTTAAGTATTCCATTTCTACGAATTACCTCCCTAGACTCTAACACCTTGAACATTTACTGTAATAGTTGATACTTTGAGTCCTGTGTAGTTTTCCACATTATACTTTATCCTCTGTATTATACTATTTGAAATCACTGATATTTTTGTTCCATATTCCACTATTATATATAGCTCTATTATAAGTTCATTATTTTGAGAACGAACCCTTACTCCTTTATTAAAACTTCCACCTTTTATTAATTCCCAAAAACCATCTTTTGCGTTTTTGGAAGCCATACCCACTACTCCATAGCATTCCATAGTTGATAATCCAACTATGTTTGCAATTACTTCTTCCGAATAGTCAATATACCCATTTTCTTCGGCAATGCTAGCTATCATACAAAAACCTCCTTACTAAAGTATTGTATTCTATAATACCATAAACATATTTTATATTAAATAAAACATTTATTCAAGGAAATATTAACTCTATAAAAAAGGACAATTACTTAAATTTTATATTTACTTGCACTTATTATGCTTTCTGTGCTAAAATAAGTGGTGTTTGAATTTTAGAGGACTCATAAGGAGGTGTTTTTAATGTCAAAGAAGTGTGAAATATGTGGAAAAGGTGTCATATTCGGAGTACAATACAGCCACTCCCACCGTCAATCCAAAAGGACTTGGACTCCAAACGTAAGAAAAGTTAAAGCTATAGTTAATGGAACACCAAAAACTATACATGTTTGTTCAAGATGCCTTCGTTCAGGAAAGGTTCAACGTGCTATATAAAAAATAAAAATGCAGTTGTTTATATACAATTGCATTTTTGTCTTTAAGTACTTATTTTTTTTTAGTAAAAAACTTTATAATTGCAGATAGAACTCCTGGAAGCTTAAATGCAATAATTTTCATTAAACTACCCCCTTATTTATGATAACTTATTAAATACCATCCACAATAAATTAGTCCCAAACCTCCAGCTATTATCCAGCCCCATATTGGGATAATAACTGTCATTAAAAATCCAACACCTATAGATAAAGCTATCAATCCTATTTTTTTCTTTGTCCTTCTTCTAATACAGCTTTTTCTTTTCACGCTATTATCCCTTAAAAATTGCTTTATACTATTATATGCATAATGTCTTAATATTGTTACTGTTTTTATACTGTAATTACAAACTAGTCTTTTCAATCCTTGCTGTGCATGCACAAAAGTATACCGCTATCAAATGCTATACGGACTTCCTCTTTAATAAATTCGTTAGATACTGTCCTTGCATCACCTAAAGCCAAATCATAATTACTTAATTTATACTTAGCACCTATTATATTTAGATTTTTAACTACATTACAGTAAGCATGAAGAGAAAAGGTTTCTCCTGGATATCCTTTTATTGTAGTTGTGTTACATAATAATTCAATAGTATTATGTTCATCCTTTATATATGCCTTTGCTCCACTGCGGTTACATTTTAAAAGCATACCTAAGTTAGCTAAAACATGATCTATCCTGCTTCCAGTACACGCCAGCATTATTATCTGGTCTGCTTTTAACTCCAGGCACTTTTCTACTGCAATTTCAGTATCTGTAAAATCTTTAGTCCTAGGATAGGTATCTATAGGACACTTTTTACTTTTAAAAAACGTTAAAACATCTTTATCTATAGAATCAAAATCTCCAATTAAATAATCAGGTATAATTTTATACTCATAGAGACAATTTGCCCCTCCATCTGCACAAATCAAAATAGAATCTTCATCAATTTCCTCTTCAATTAATTTTCTAGATGGAGCACTGCCCCCAGATACTATAATTGCTTTCATTTTAAATTTCCCCTCTTAATAATCTTATGTTTTCTTCTATATTTCCACCTTTAAATACAGCAGATCCCGCTACTATTACATTAGCACCACTATCTACTATTTTTGCTATATTGCCATTTGAAACGCCACCGTCTACCTCTATCATTAAATTTTTATTGCATTTATTGCTTAATTCTTTTACATACTTGATTTTATCAGAACAATATTCTATATATTTTTGCCCTCCAAATCCTGGATTTACAGACATTATGAGAACCATGTCTAAATAAGGTATTAAGTACTTTATATTATCTACTAAGGTAGCTGGGTTCAGTGCAACTGCAGCTTTTACTCCAAAACTTTTTATATAATTTATAGTTCTATCTATATGCCTATCCGCTTCAAAATGAACTGTTATAATATCTGCTCCTGCTTTTACAAAATCCTCCACATATTTTGAAGGTTCCTCTATCATTAAATGTACGTCAAAAGGTAGCTTGGTGATCGGCCTTATACTTTTAATAACAGGTATTCCAAAAGATATATTGGGTACAAAATTTCCATCCATTACATCTATATGAATTAAATCGGCTCCATTTTTGTCCAAACTTTTTATATCTTCTCCTAATTTTGAAAAATCTGCAGATAATATTGAAGGCGCTATTTTTATCATATGCTTTTCTCTCCCTAATTTTATACTGCTATCTGAGCAGTTTAATACTTTTTTTTACTCATAATTTCATTTAAAACCTTAATATAAAACTCATATCTTTTTCTATTTATTTTTCCATCTTCAACAGAAGCTTTAATGGCACAATCCGGCTCTTTATAATGAAAACAGCCTGTAAATCTACACTGCCCTATAAAATCAATAAACTCTGGAAAACAATACTGGAGTTTTTCCTTTGATATATCAGATATATCCACAGAAGAAAATCCCGGAGTATCCACTATAAGCCCTTCTTCCAATTCTATTAACTCACTGTGTCTTGTAGTATGTTTTCCCCTCTTCAATTTTTGACTTATTTCACCCGTTTCCATAATATCTTTTCCCGAAATAGCATTCAAAATAGTAGATTTTCCAACTCCCGATGGACCGCACAATACTGTAATATTTCCTTTAAGCTTTTCTTTAATTTTATCAATTCCATAGTTTTCTTTTGCCATTAAAAATATTACGTCATATCCTATTTTTTTCATAACATTGACTATATAGGATTTTTTTCCTTCTTCTGCTAAATCAAACTTGTTAAAACAAACTACTATTTTTAGATTATTTAATTCACAACTTACAAGAAACCTATTTAATAAATCTTCATTTATTTCAGGACGGGTAAATGCAAAAACCACCAGTGCCTGAGTTACATTAGCTACAGCAGGTCTCTTCAATTTAGTTTTTCTAGGATAGATTTTATTAATAACTCCCTGCTCTTTTTCTAGTGCAATATCCACTTTATCTCCTACCATAGGGGAAAGTGAATTATACCTAAACTTTCCCCTTGCCTTACATTCAATTACCCCATTATCTGTTTTTATATAATAAAATCCTCCTATACCCTTAACTATAGTTCCCTGCATAAATTCCTCCTAATTTGTTTTATCTGAATTTCCCGTACCACCCGTACTTGTACCTCCACTGCTTCCTGTACCTCCATCAGAAGAAGAACTACCTGTGCCACTTCCACTATCAGATTTACTTCCGCTGGACCCACTTCCGCTGGACCCACTTCCGCTGCCTGTGCTATTTCCATCTTTACTTTGTCCGCCGCTTCCAGTGTTTTTTCCTCCATTTTCAGTTCCTAAATTACTGCTTTGATCATTTTTAGTTTCTTTATATTCATAATAAGTTAAGCTTACCGTAGTGCCTTCTTTAACTTGCTGTGATCCTCCTATGCTTTGACCTGTTACAATTCCACTCTGAGATTTATCTGAAGTAGCTACTGGGTTTCTTGAAACTTTAAGTCCCGAACCTGCCATTATGGAAGCTGCTTCTTCTATATTTTTGCCTGAAACATCCGGTACTGTTACATATTTTGCATCTGCTCCCTTGCTTACCACAAGATTTACTTTTGTACCATTTTGAGCTTTACTATCTGCTGTAGGATCTTGGCTTATAACATCACCTTCTGCCACATCATCACTATGTCTGTAAGATACAGTTCCCAAAGTGAATCCACTGTTTGATATAATGTCCTTTGCAGTAGCAAAATCTACCCCAACTAAATTTGGAACAGTCAGTGAATCAGATCCAGTACTTATAATTACCCTTACATCTGAGTTTGCTTTTACCTTTGTTCCTGATTTAGGGAAACACTCTATTACTGTTCCTTCTGGTTTATCACTTTTTTCTTTGCCTCCTACTACAAAATTAAGCTTTTTGCTTTCTAATAACTGTTTGGCATCATCTTGTTTCATGCCTACAATACTCGGCACAGTTATGTCTCCGCTGCTATATGCCTTGTTATACCAAATATATCCTGAAATTATACCTATTACAACTATAAGAACACCTATTGCAGTGGTCAATATCCTTTTTTTCTTTTTAGGATCTAAGTTTAATTTAACTGGTTTTCTTGCTGGCTCTACTTCATCATCATAATCATCATCATTTTTATAAGCATTATTTACATCTACAGGATCCATTATTCTAGTCATATCGGCACTTAAGTCATCATCTGCTAAATTGATTTTTTGATTATTTTCTATCTTTTTCAAGTCCACTAACATATCTTCCATGGTCTGATATCTTCTTATAGGCTCTTTTTCCACAGCTTTCAGAATAAGTCTATTTAAACTATCTGGTATATTTTCATTTAACTGATTTGGTGGGACTACAGGTTCTTGTATATGTTTTAGTGCTATTGACACAGGACTTTCTGCATCATAGGGAACACGTCCTGTAACCATTTCATACATAACTATGCCAAGGGAGTAAATATCTGTTCTAAAGTCTACAAAGCTTCCTTTTGCCTGTTCTGGGGAAAAGTAGTGTGCAGAACCCATTATCTTATTAGAATTAGTTATTGTAACTGAATCTGAAGCTTTGGCTATACCAAAGTCCGTTACTTTTACTATGCCATCTTCTGTCACAAGAATATTATGAGGTTTTATATCTCTATGTATAATATTATTCTTATGGGCACATTTCAAAGCTTTAGCTATTTGAATAGCTACTTCCACTGCCCTTGCAGGAGGTATTTTCTTCTCTTCTTTTATTACTTGTTTTAAAGTCTTTCCAATAACACATTCCATTACTATGTAGTTTATATCCTTCTGTGTACCTACATCATATATGTTCACTATATTATTATCTGAAAGACTTGCTGCTGCTGCAGCTTCTCTTTTAAATTTTTCTACAAATTCTCCATCACTTGAAAATTCTTCTTTGAGAATTTTAACAGCTACATTTCTGTTCAAGAGGTGGTCTTTGGCTCTATAAACAATAGCCATGCCTCCCTCTCCTATTTTTTCAAGCAACTCATATCTATTCCCTAGCATAGTCCCTATCATTTTTTACACTCTCCTTCAAATACAATAACTGATATATTATCCTTTCCACCCCTAAGTTTACTCAATTCTATTAGCTGCTTGCAAGCATCCTCGTTATTGTTATCCATTATTATATCATACATTTCGTTCATATTTACTCCATTAGATAACCCGTCAGTGCACAGTATTACCCTATTTACATCTTCTAGATTTACTTTAAATATATCTACTTTTACAGACTTATTAGTTCCAAGCGCTCTTGTTATTATATTTTTATTAGGATGAATTGCCGCTTCTTCTTCAGTTATACTACCTTCATCAACCAGTTGTTGTACTAAAGAATGATCTTTAGTGACTTTTGTCATACCATCATATTTTACAACATAGCAGCTGCTATCTCCTACATTTGCTACTATCATATCTTTATCTTTTACAAGGCAGACCGTTATAGTTGTCCCCATTCCACCAAATTGACTGTGACTAATAGAAAGTTCATAAATTTTATCATTTGCTAAACTTACAGCTTTTAATAAGTCTTCCTCCATATTTGATGTTTCATTTGATTTCATGTAAGAAATGATTGTTTCCACAGCAATTCTGCTGGCTACTTCTCCTGCATTGTGTCCTCCCATTCCATCCGCTACTACATATAAGTTAAAATTTTTACCATTATAGAAATCTACAAAATCTTCATTTAGCTTTCTTACCTTACCTACATCTGATAAGATCCCCACCATTTTCTACACCCTCTCTATAACTTTTTCGATTCTAAATAACTTCTCCTCAGTTGTCCGCAAGCAGCATCTATGTCTGAACCCATTTCTCTTCTTATAGTAGCCTCTATTTTATTTTTAATCAACCTATGGTAAAATTTCTTTACATCATCAGAAGAAGACTTTTTTAAGTTATTTTCCTTAACTTCATTAACCGGTATTAAGTTAACATGGCACAATAATCCACTTATCAGTTCAGTTAATTCATCACAACATTTTAAACTATCATTTACTCCACTTACCAGAGCATATTCAAAAGATACCCTTCTACTCGTTTTCTCTATATAATACTTACATGCATCTATTATATCTTTTATGGAATATTTATTTGCAATAGGCATTATTTTTTTTCTCATACCGTCATTTGGAGCATGCAGTGATATAGCCAAAGTTATCTGAAGATCCCTATCTGCTAAATCCTTTATCTTAGGTACTATACCACAAGTTGACAAAGTTATATGTCTCTGACCTATGTTGAAACTGTATTCAGAATTTACTATTTTTAAAAATTTTAACACATTTTCATAATTATCTAGGGGTTCCCCACTTCCCATAAGAACTATATTGGATATTCTCTCTCCTATTTCATTCTGGGATTTTAAAATTTGGCCTAACATTTCTCCTGCTGTCAAGTTCCTAACCATTCCATCTATTGTAGATGCACAAAACTTACATCCCATTCTACATCCTACTTGAGTTGAAATACATATGGAATTACCATGTTTATATTTCATAACTACAGTTTCCACCATATTTCCATCTTTATATTTATATAAAAATTTAAAAGTATCTTTAAATTTTGACTCACATTTTTTAACTAATTCAGTAGTACCTATGTAAAAATTTCTTTTTAACTTTTCTAGTAACTTCTTAGGTATATTGGTCATATTGTCAAAATTGCATTGACCATTTTTATATATCCAGTCCATTATCTGTTTTGCTCTGAATTCACTTTCACCATTGTCATTCATCCAACTTTTCAATTCTTCCATATCAAAGTCAAGAATATTATCCATATATTGCACCTACCTATGTTTTATCATTTTTGCAATAAAAAATCCATCCATATTATCATCGGGCAATATAGTTATATATCCCTCTTTATGATAAATTATGTTGTCAAAATCACCACAATAAATTTTTTCTAGTTTATACTGGGGATTTTCTCTAATAAACCAATTTATGTTATTTTCATTTTCACTTTTATTTAAGGTACAAGTAGAGTATATAAGTTTTCCACCATCTTTTACATATCTTGAAGCATTTAACATGATTTTTCTCTGAACATTTATAAGGCTATTTAAAGACTTCATACTTTTATTCCATTTAATTTCAGGTTTTTTTCTTACTATTCCTAGTCCTGAACATGGCACATCTATTAGCACTCTATCTGCTGTAGCTTCAAACTGTTCTACATATTTTTCCGCATCTAGCTTATTACATCTTATATTTTTAATACCCATTCTATTTGCATTTTCTTCTACAAATCTCAATTTATTTTCATGCAGATCATAGGCATATATTACTCCTGTATTTTTCATAAGTTCTGCCATGTGACAGGACTTTCCTCCAGGTGCGCTGCACATATCAAGTATAGTCATATTTTCTTCTGGGTCTACAATATGTGCTACGAGCATGGCACTTTCATCCTGTACTGTTATATATCCCTTTTTAAAAAGTGGATTTTCCTCTATATTGCTGCCTCTATTTATTACTACAGCTTCTTTACATATTTCACCTTTCTCTATATCATATCCATTTTTTAAAAGTTCACTCCAAACACTTTTATAGTCAGTTTTTAATTCATTAACCCTAACTGTAACTTTTGGTATGTAATTAAGTGCTTGTAATATACTCTCGCCTACAGCTTCTCCATATTGATGAATAAAGAGCAAAGTCATCCACCTTGGAAAGGAATATTTAAAGCACAATTTATCTATTTTATTGTCCTTATGTTCACAGTGCAAATTATCCTTATTTCTTAAGTAATTTCTTAGCACTCCATTGACTAATTTTGAGAGCCCCTTTGATTTTTTTTTCGAAAATTCCACAGCTTCATTTACTACTGCAAATTCAGGTATTTTATCTAAATATCTGAGTTGATATATAGAAATTCTCAGTATATTTACTATATCTATATTCATCTTCTTTAAATTACTTTTTATAAAATCACCTAGTATAGCATCAATAGTATACATATATTTTAAAGTACCATATACTATTTCAGTAACTAAAGCCCTATCCTTTTTGTTTAAATTATTTTTATTTAAATACGTATTTAAAACTTTATTAGAATATGCATTATTTCCCAATACTTCATTAAGTATTTCTACAGCTGTACTTCTTGCTCCATTCATCTTTTTACCTCTAACTTAAGACATTTTCAAAGAAACAACCAGTCAGTATGCTGGCCTATTTTCTTTCAAATGCCTAAAATATATATTTTTAATCTCTGTCCCTACTTATATATATAAGTCTTAATAAATTAGCTATAGCCGTTAACGCTGCAGCTACATAAGTCATTGCGGCAGCACTTAAAACAGATCTAGCTCCAACTAACTCATTAGAATATAATATATTTCTTCTTT
>DAIMMR010000327.1:2495-4587 GCA_036720575.1 Clostridium sp. | reverse complement strand
AATGAATGTAATTTAATAATAGTTGGAAGCAATGAAAAATTTCCGCTATTTGGGCACTTGGAAATTTTAAAGCTAGTAGTGCACCCGGCCAGCAATTAATAATGTTTATTAATTGTTGGCCTTATTTATTTTAAGGTTACTGGGGGGAATAAAAGTTATTATGTTAAAGATTCTAATTGTTGATGACTCTAACTTTTCTCAAAAGATAATATCTAATTTACTAAAAAGTTTTTTGGATAATGCTGAGTTCTTTTTTGCAAATGATGGAAGAGAAGGCTTTGACAAATACAAAGAGATTAAACCGGATTATGTATTTGTAGATTTGTTGATGCCAAATATAAATGGTAAAGAATTGATAAAGTTAATAAAAGAATATGATGCTAGTTGTAAAATAATTGTTATTTCTGCAGATGTACAAAAAAACGTAAGAGAAGATATGGAATCATATAACATAATGTACTTTATAAATAAACCATTTAATCAGGAAAAAGCAAAGTTCATATGTGAGAAAATAGGGAATGATAAAAATGAATAGTAATACCTTAAGATATGATATATTAAGGGAATTATTTAATATTAGTATTGGCAAGGCTGCAAGTATTCTTTCAGAAATAACAAATAAAAAGATTTTGTTAGATGTTCCTAATATAGAAATATTAAATTCTCAAGATGAAAATTTTAAAATAAATGGATGTCTACCTGATAAAATGGATGGAACACTAATGGTATCTTCTATTTGTTTTGAAAAAAAATTAAAAGGAAAGGCAAATTTAATCTTTCCTGCTAAAAAAATGAGAACTTTTATAAATCTTTGCTTAAATGAGGAACAAGAAAATAGTCAATATTATGATATGAACTTTACAGACATAGATTTTGATACTGTTAAAGAAATAGGAAATATAATTTTAAACTGTATCTTAGGGGAGATTGGAAATTACTTAAATATTAACTTAACATATACTTTACCGGAAGTTAAGGTATTTGATGTAATAGATTTTAGCAAAGACATTAAAAATCAAGGACATATGTATACCTTGATTTTATATATAACTTTTCTCATAGATGATGTGGAAATAGAGGGTGCTATAATAATTGATTTAACATTAAAATCCTTAAATGAATTGATGAAAAAAATTGATAAAGTAAGGGATGAACTTGATGAATAGAATTTTATTTGATGCTCTGGATAATGTTAATGAAGGAGTAGTGGTTTTAAATGAGCAATTTAAAATTTTATTTTGGAACAGTTATATGGAATATATAACTGAAATTGAAAGAAAGTATATTATAGGTAAAAGTATTTATGAAGCACTACCAAATTTTAATAGAAATTATTTTAATAAATCTATAAAATCTTTAATAAATAATAATAATGAATATAAACTGTTTTTTTCAGCAACTATGCATAAAGATCTAGTTAATGATAATGGAAAATTTAATTTAAAGATAAGTAAATTAGAAGAAGGCAAATCGAGATTTTTATTTTTGGAATTTATTAACGTTACCAATGAATTTGAGAGAGTTAATCAATTAAAATTATATATAAACAAATTATCTCTTTTAAATAAAAAATTAAAGGATAAAGAAAAAATTATTAAGAAATTGGCTTATTATGATAAACTAACAGGGTTGGGCAATAGGGTGTTGTTTTATGAAATTGCAGAGAAAATGCTTGACAATTGCCATAGAAATAACAGTATGTTAGCGCTAATGTTCATAGATATAGACAATTTTAAAAGTATTAATGATACCTATGGACATACAACTGGTGATAACGTTCTCGTAAAAGTGGCAGATATATTGAAGAAAGCTACGAGAAAAAATGACGTAATTTCTAGATTTGGTGGAGATGAATTTTTAGTATTGTTGCCAGATATAAAGAACTTTAATAATTATAAAATCATACATTCTAGAATTATAAATACTAAAAAAAGGATTATAAATTTGTATGGTAATAAAATAAATATATCTCTTAGCACTGGAGTTAGTTTTTATCCTCAAGATGGGAAAAGTATTGATGAGCTTATAATAAAGGCTGATGAGGCAATGTATGTTGCAAAAAACGTAGATGGAAGAGATAATTGTTTTTGCA
>DAIMMR010000327.1:0-2395 GCA_036720575.1 Clostridium sp. | reverse complement strand
AAAATTTTATATGTGCGAAAGTTTGAGTCCCTATATAAATTAAAACTACATTTGATATAATAACTATAGAACTTGTAAAGGAAAGCTAGATTTATACATATAACTTTAGGAGGATAATATGGACTATACTTTAATTGCCACATCAACTTTTGGACTTGAATCTGTAGTGGCTAAAGAGCTTAAAAACTTAGGATACGATGATTTAAAATTGGAAAATGGTAAAGTTACTTTTCCTGGAGATGAGATGGATATAGTTACCTGTAATTTGTGGCTTAGAACTGCAGACAGGGTGCTTATAAAAATGTCGGAATTTAAAGCTGAAAGTTTCGAAGAACTTTTTCAAGGAACACTTGCTGTAGATTGGGGAAGAATAATGCCTGAAAATGCATTTATGCATGTAACTGGAAAATCTATAAAATCGAAACTACACAGTGTGCCGGATTGCCAGTCAATAGTTAAAAAAGCTGTTATTGAATCTATGAAAAAAAAGTATAACAGAGAGAAATTTAGTGAAGATGGAGTAGAATATAAAATAGAAGTAGCAATATTAAAGGATATAGTGACTTTAACTGTAGATACCTCCGGCGAAGGACTTCACAAGAGAGGATATAGGAAAAATTCAGGTGGAGCACCTATGAAGGAAACTTTAGCAGCAGCATTAGTTCTCTTGAGCAAATGGGAGCCATCTAGAGTACTTGTAGATCCTATGTGCGGTTCTGGAACTATTGCCATTGAAGCTGCTATGATAGGAAAAAATATAGCACCAGGTTTAAATAGGAGCTTTGTGTCGGAAAAGTGGAGTATAATTCCTCATGATTTATGGGAGGATTTAAGAAAGCATGCTAGAAATTCCATAAATAATAAAGAGTTTAAAATTTTAGCTTCGGATATAGATGGCTGGGTGATTAAAACCGCAAAAGATAATGCTAAAAAAGCAGGGGTGGAAGACCAAATTGCATTTCAAAAAATGTCTGTACAAAATTTTAGTTCAAAAAAGAAATATGGGTTTATAATAAGTAATCCACCTTATGGAGAAAGACTTGGAGAGGTAAAAGAAGTGGAGAAACTTTATAGTGATATGGGCAGTGTATTTTCAAAGCTTGAAAATTGGTCTTATTTTATAATAACAGCTCATGAAGGATTTGAAAAACAATTTGGAAAGAAATCAGACAAAAATAGAAAATTATATAACGGCAAATTGAAATGCTACTATTATCAATATTTTGGAGAGAAGCCAAAACATAACTAATTCAGGTATAAAACAAAAATGACTTATAAATTTTATAATATAAGTCATTTTTGTTTTATACCATTTAGTAGTAAATCACAATATTTTTCTGTAATTTCACTTATACATTTTTCATGCTTTTTGTATACACTATATCCTTTGGAAAATTCTGTTTCTGGTATGTCCAGCCTTTCCATGATGAAATCTCTGAGAAGTACCATATTTCTAAATATATAAAATATTATAATGTTTTTATCTAAATCTTTACGTATTAACTTTTTATCTTGAAGTATATCTACTATATGTGTAAATTCTTTTCGATTTGTTGGCAAATATGATTTAAATTGTTTACTTTTACAAGCATGAAAAAGAAAGCTGGCGTAATTATAATACATGAAATCAAATTGTAATACATGAAGTACAAGTTTTTTTGCCAGTAGTACAGTATCTAAATGTTCTTCTTCTGGTTTAAATTTAGTTATATAAACTAATTGTTTATTCAAAGTATAGTTAATGAGAAAAACATATAGATCTGTTTTGTTATTGAAATATCTATAAAAGCTTCCCTTAGCAATTTTTAAATTTGAGATAATGCTATTTAAGGAAGATGAATCAAAATCGTGATTTGCAAATTCTTTTAGAGATATTTCGATAATTTCTTTTTGCCTTTTTATAGGTAAATTAAAAAAAGTTTTATTAGGCAAAGTTTATCACTCCTGATTTTGTAGTTTTATGGTTAACATAATTTAAAATATAAATTGATAATTATGCAATCCTTCAATAACAATTATAACATTTATGAGAAAGTTTTCTAGTATTGACAATGCTCAGAATGAGATGGTATAATTAATTAAATTGACCGTATGGTCGCGACTTATCATTCTTATATTAGGAGGTGTATTATGCCAAATAAACTTCTCAATATCATTAAAGAGAAAAAAATACCTAAGATTAAAGGTAAAAAAATATTTAAAATACTTATTATTTGTTTAATTGTTGTACTTATTTTTTTACTAGTATTTCATTTTAAAGATGTTTTTAAGAATAAAGAAAAAGAGACTACTGCAAAAAGTTATCCAGTAAAAACTGTGGAAATTAAAAGTGGAAGTTTTCCTATGACACTCCAATATGAAGGATTAACAGGAGGCAGTGAAGTTAGAAAATTGT
>DAIMMR010000326.1:0-4593 GCA_036720575.1 Clostridium sp. | reverse complement strand
ACTTCAAATTCATCTATAAAGGTATAATAATTAGGTTTAGTAACAGAAGTTAGTTTTACATACCTTGCATTTATAGGCCTGGACAAAGTTAAATATAGTGGATATTTGGAACCATATTTATCTGAAAAAGGTACAGAAGGAATCCTAAAAAGTCCTACAGGTGTAAAATTTACACCATCTTCAGATACGGCAATAGAAGCTCTATCGGGAATTTCAGCCCAGGAAATTGTATCTCTAAAATAACTTACCATGAATTGCTCCACTTGTTTTGAGCTCCCTAGATCTATAGTTATATCTACGGGTTTAGTGTACCAACCTACCAAAGCTTTGTCTTTTACTGAATTTACAGAAGTAAACTTTCCGTCAGTAAGTTTTTTAAGCATTGTATCATTGTAATTTTCGTGGGGCATAGGAAGCAAAGTGTAAGTACAATTCTTTGAAAGCAAGTTCGGAAGCTTTTTTATAGAATCCACTGCAGCTACTGCAGGCTTTGAAGGTTTTGATACATTGCCTGAAAAACCTAGGGATCTTACTTCATAAGTACAATGGCTTGTATCTTCTCGTAGTAAAGGTATATCTGTAATGACTTTAGTAAAAGATTTGGGATTACCTCCATATTTCCTCTGGGTCATAATACGGGAAATTAGGGTACCGTTTCTGTAAACTTCATAGCCACAAATATTATTAGAGTTTTTAGGGCTTGACCAGGTTATTTTAAACTTATTTTTCTCTATAGTTGATACAGTTAAATTTTGAGGAATATCTAATTTTTTTATAGGAAGCTTGCCTTTTTTTACATAATAAGAATATGCTGCATTAAAGCCACTGTCTATATTATTCGGACTATAATAATGACTGTAAGAAAAACATATTATGTTGTCCACACAGGGCTGTTCCAAAGTGAGTTGTTTTAAAAATCTGTCTAAAGGTGCACTGGAGTTATTGGCATAATCAAAATTTTCAGCGTTTGCCCAAAATAACATGCCAGGTTTGCTGTCTACAGCTTTTCTAAGGGCAGTATACCATGAATTAACTTCTTCTAGTTTTAATCTACCACTTCCTACGCAGTCCTGAGGGCAAAATATATCTCCTTTTTTAAAGTTTGTTTTTGAAAATACATATTTCCAGTCTGCTGCATATTCTTTGGCAGTACCTGCAGATGAATTCATAAAAGGTGACAATAAAATAGGAAGGCGCTCCTTTCTTTCACTAAGAGTCTTAAGGTGAACATTTATAGCATTTATTAGGCTGTCATATTTATTGAATTTATTAAATTTAGCATTGTCTACTTCATAGGGAAAATACCATCCATAAAAAGCATTAGGATATTTACGGTGATAGTTCTTATATAAATCATCAGCTATAAGACTACTTCGTTCCATTTGAGAATTTAACCAGGCGGAGTTTTCAGGAGATATTTGCCACCACTCATTGTTATAGTTGGTATCCATAAAAACTTTTATATTTAATTTTTCAGCATTTTTTAAACATAAACCCACAGGATCAACGTTAGGATATAATTTCGGGTAGTTTGTGTTTGAATTTCTATATGAAATCTTAGTAACGTTACCATTAGTTTGAGAGACACCAGAGAGCACCAAATAATTCATTTTGTTTTGTTTTAGATATGTTAGCTCCTTCTTCCAATCACTATCTGACCAATTTTGAGTTAGATCTAACTGGATAAATGACCCGGTGACTATGGGGTAATTTTTATTAGACTTGAGTGGGCTATTAAAATAAATAAACGTAAAAAGAGCAATTGCTAAAATTAAAACTATTAGTATAACTTTTTTATTTTTCATATTTATAAAATCCCTCCTTTATGAAAACTTAGGTTCCATTTGATAATAATACATACAATATAATAATAAAAATGGAGCAAACTTTAAAAAGCTTACTCCAAATTAAACATAAAAATCATATACTTATTTTTTACCACAGCACTGTTTATACTTTTTACCGCTGCCACATGGACAAGGATCATTTCTACCAACCTTAGTTTTATTTACTATGGTTTTAGAAGAAACCCATTGTTTATGTATTTCTCTTCTTTTTTGATTTGAAAATATAGACTCCCACTGAGGAAGACCATACAGATAATCAGCTTTGGCATCTAACATGTTAAAGTACAATTTTTCAAAATTAATTTTTATAGCAATTTTTGAATCTACCTTTAAGTCTTCAAGAACTAAAGGTTTTTCAAGACTGTCATTTATTCCATCTAAAAATCCCATAAAAAATACTTCTGAAGTTTCAAATTTTTTTGCTAAATCCTTTATAGCTCCATCTATAGTGCCCTCATGTTCAGATAAAATTTTTGTATAAATATTTTTTTCAATTGAGCCATATTCTTTCCAAAAGGCAGCTTCACCTTTTGACTTTACAAAATTTACAACCATATTTGTCCAATCTTCATACAAACTCATACTTTATCCTGCTGCATATATTTTTTACAGCAGTACCTCCCTTCAAACTACAGATAAATATATAGGTGTTCTAATTTAAGGGCTGATTTGTATTAATACAATGCCAGCCTTTGCCTAAAACAACCACATTTATCTTCTATTTTAAATATTTTGTCTAAGTTAAAAATCTCTTTAATAAAAAACCTATACTGAGGTATTATAATAAAAATTATTATATTTTGCAATTCCTTTTTAAGGTCTTGATTTTAAGGCGTAAGAAGCCTCTTTGTTGCAATAAGTACACTTATGACCTGTTATATTCACCAAATAGGGAAAAGTTTCATTATCCACCAAGAAGTCATCAAAAGCTATGTCAACATGATGATCACAGCAGTATGTAGTTTCTCTTTCCATTCTAATATCACTCCTGACAGTTTTCACAAGACAAAATTAACTGTATAAAACCTTCCCATACTTTTAAAAGCTTATATAATTGCTGGGCTGATCACGTCTTGCCATGGATATACTTACATCAGTATTTAATTTAATACCGCATTCTCTTAAACTATTTGTTACAGTTTCATAGGCCAATTCAGGATAATTATTTATTTTACTTAAATGTCCTAAAATAATTCTTTTGAATTTTCCATTTAAAATGTCTGGGATGACCATTCCACAGTCATCATTAGATAAGTGACCTACTTTACTTAGAATTCTCCTTTTTAAATCATAGGGATAAGGTCCAAACTTTAACATTTCTACATCGTGGTTACTTTCTAAAAGAATTAAATCTGAATCTTTTAATATATCCTTGATGTCATCTGATATAAACCCTAAGTCTGTTGCTACACATGCTTTCTTGTTTTTGCAGTTAATTGCATATCCATAAGGATCTGCAGCATCATGGGATATACTATAACTTACTATGTCCATGTCTTTTATATTTATATAATTGTTATAAATTATTTTAATATTATGCTCTTTTATCTTGCCTATAGATTTTGACATGGCTTTCCAGGTAAGGGTATTTGCATATATAGGTATATCATATTTCCTAGATAACACACCTACACCTTTAATATGGTCACTGTGTTCATGGGTAACTAGTATGGCGTCTATGTCATTTGGCTTATGTCCAATTTTTAAAAGAGCATTTTCTATACTTTTACCAGAAAGTCCTGCATCTATCAGAATTTTAGCATTATCAGATGCTATAAATATGGAATTTCCACTGCTGCCGCTGTATAATGGACAAAAAATCATAATAAATCTCCCTATTAATAATATTTGTATTACTCAGAATAAGATACTCTCTTTATATCGGCGCCTAGAGCTCTAAATTTATCTTCTATATTGGGGTATCCTCTATCAATGTGCTTAATACTCAAAACTTCAGTAGTGCCCTCGGCAATAAGGCCAGCTATAACCATTGCAGCACCAGCTCTCAAGTCTGTTGCTTTTACAATAGCTCCACTGAGCTTACTTACGCCATCTATAATAGCGGTTCTACCTTCCACTTTAATATTGGCACCCATTTTTTTGAGCTCATCTACATGCTTAAATCTACTTTCCCATATACTTTCATTTATAATGCTTCTTCCTTCTGCTACAGTTAAAAGAGTACTTAAAGGTTGTTGTACATCTGTAGGAAATCCAGGGTAAGGTTGGGTTTTTATATTTACGCCCTTTAATTTTCCACTTGATTTTACAGTAACAGAATCACCATCTTCTATTACCTCAGCTCCCATTTCTATAAGCTTTGCTGATATAGACTCCAGGTGCTTAGGTATAACATTTTGGACAACTACTTCTCCACCACAGGCTGCTGCTGCAATCATATATGTACCAGCCTCTATTTGATCTGGTATAACACTATAGGAGCAGCCTTTTAGTTCTTTAACCCCTACTATTCTTATTATATCAGTGCCTGCACCTTTTATATTTGCTCCCATGCTATTTAAGAAATTTGCTACATCTACTACGTGGGGTTCCTTTGCCACATTCTCTAAAGTAGTTACGCCTTCTGCAAGAGTAGCAGCTAACATTACATTTATAGTGGCCCCTACGCTTACTACGTCAAAAAATATATTTGTTCCAATCAACTTTTTAGTTTCTACTAATACACAACCATGTTTAATTTTAACTTGGGCACCCAAAGCTTCAAATCCTTTTATATGTTGATCTA
>DAIMMR010000325.1:210-4601 GCA_036720575.1 Clostridium sp. | reverse complement strand
TGGTACTATGTCAAGAAAAAGTACAAGTTAAATGTGAACTTTTTATAATTTTAAAAATCTCAGATTTATATAGCCAAATATTACCACAACATTTCTAAAAACAGCTCTATAGTTAATCACCGCCACCATTGACACTCCAAACGTAAATGCTTGTCTATTATCACCCCGAAGGCGACAAACTCAAAGCAAGTTAATTTTCCTCCTTCGTGATAAATCATTGTAGCATTTCCTTATTGGCTTATCAATGGCAAGCCCTACGGGTGGCTGGTTTATCCCCCTCTGGCTCAAAATCTAAAGCAAGCTATATACATTTAACTAGCTTCTTTATATAATTTCTCTAAATCATCTTTATACTTATTTTCATACTGATTAGGGGATAAATAATCGCAATGGCTATGTATCCTTATTGTATTATAAAATGCTTCTATATAGCTAAATACCAACCTATAAGCATGATTATAGTCTAATATTTTAAATCTATTTAGCCATTCTCTTTTTATTAGTGCATGAAACGATTCTATACATGCATTATCCCATGGATATGCTTTCTTTGAGTAACTGTTTATAAATCCTTCTGTTGCATTTTGATAAGAAGAACATGTATACTGAATCCCACGATCACTGTGCATTACCAATGGCTTTGTTACATTTCTTGCCTTTTTTGCTTTGTTTATTGCTTCTACAACCCACTTTGCTTCTAATGTTGTGCTAAGTACCCATGATATTATCTTTCTGGAATACAAATCCATAATACTTGTTAAATATACGAATCCTTCAAATGTCCATATATAGGTAATGTCTGAACACCATATTGCATTTGGTTCTTTTGGATTAAAGTTTTCATTTAATATATTATCTAATTTTTCACTGAAATTTGAATCTATTGTTGTAACTGTGTATGGCTTAATATATTGTGCTTTTATCCCCATTTCACGCATATAGTTACCTACTGTTTTTTCTGCTATCCTTTCTCCATTTTGACATAAAATTTCTCTTATTTTAGGGGCACCATAGTTTTGGTGTGATTCATCATATATTTCTTTTATCTTAGTTTTAATTTCTTCTTTTCTTTTACTTTTATCCGACGGTAGCCTTTTCTTAAAAGAATTATAGCCACTCCTCGAAACGCCTAATATTTTCAGCACTCCGCTAACGTTGAGTCGGCGTTTCCCTTCTTCTTTTAATTTTTCATCTTTTTCTGATGTTTCAATGAATAAGGCCTCTGTTAGTCTCCCAGAATGCTGATTGCTTTTTTTAATATTTCTAATGCATCCTTTGTGTCTCTTAGTTCTTTACGCAATTTGGCATTTTCCTTTGCCTCATCACTTTGATAATTCCCTGAACCCCTTGTAAGAACTTCACCATTATTATTTCTTGCATTCTTAACCCACGTACATAAGGCTGTTCTGCTTACACCCAAATTATTTGCACATACTTCATAGCCTAAGTCTTTATGTTCTTGATGATATCTTACAGCATCTTCCTTGAATTCTTTTGTAAATTGTTTACTCATGAACTTCCTCCAACTTCCTTTATTTTATTATACTTCTTTTTTTGGATTTATTCACTTTTAACTTGTTCTATTTATATTCTAACACCAATCCAACAGAAATGAAAGCGGACATATTACAAAGAAAACAATAAAAAATAACATAACTAAAGTAGCAGATAAATATTGCACCAACAAAAAAATCACATCACACACCTTGCGACACAGCTTTGCAACTCATATGCTTGAAGCAGGAGCGAGTATATTTGAAATAAAGGAACTATTAGGGCATAGAGCCATTCAAAGTACAAATGTATATCTTCATATAGCATCCCCTGGGCTAATGAATATAAAAAGTCCATTTGACGGAGATATGATATCATGAGCGATGTAAAGACGATACAGGATATATTTAATGAATTTGAAAAACAGTTTAACTTACGTTATCATATGTCAGCAGAACAGAGAAAAGCATTTAACCACATAAAAGACTGCCGTACAGAAAAATTAGGATACCATAAAATTGTATGTGATAATTGCGGATATGAAAAAATAACCTACAATTCATGCAGAGACAGACACTGTCCTTTATGTCAGAATTTTAGGAAAGAACAGTGGACAAACGAGAGAAAATCGGAAGTGATAGGATGTAAGTCTTTTCATGTTGTATTAACATTGCCAAAGGAATTGGATAGTTTAGTACTTCAAAATAAGAAAGTACTTTATTCTAACATGTTTAAAGCTGCAGCAGAGGCAGTAAAAAAGCTATGTGAAGATGAAAAGTATATGGGGGCAACGCCTGCAATAACAGCAGTTCTTCATACCTGGGGACAAAATTTAGATTTCCATCCTCATATTCATCTGATAATTTCAGCCGGTGGATTAACTAAGGACAACAAATGGAAAAAGAGCAGTGAAAAGTTCTTTGTTCCGGTAAAGATTCTGTCAAAAGTGTTCAGAGGGAAATTCATGTCATATTTGAAAGATGATTATAAAAATGGGAAATTAGCATTTTATGGTGATGCGGAAGAATACAAAAATGTTAATAAATTTAAAATTCTTGTGAATAAGTTGTACGGTATCAGTTGGTATTCATATATAAAGAAGCCATTTGATAATGCTGATGCAATAATTGAGTATTTGGCAAGGTATACGCATAAAATTGCAATAACAGACAGCAGAATAGTTAAGGTAGAATACGGCAAGGTGTTTTTCAAGTATAAGGATTATAAGGATAATTCAAAGCGAAAAATTATGTCTCTTGAAGCAGTTGAATTTATAAGGAGATTTTTAATGCATATATTACCAACTAGATTTGTGAAAATCAGGTATTACGGAATAAATGCAAATAGAAATAAATCTACAAAGCTTAAATTAGCTCAGAAGCTTACTAATATTTTAAATAATCCTATGTACAAAAAGCTGACCAAGTCTGAATTACTAAATAAGATAACCAAGGGCAAAGCATTTTTATGTCCTGTGTGTAACAAAGAAACGTTAAGGCTTGAAAATCAAGACAGGATGATATTAAATACAGCTTAATTAGTTCATAACAGAATATGTACATGCTGGTGTGGCTGTACGCTGCTTTTTAACTGCAAAAAAATAGAATTGTGCAGTTCTATTTGGTGTACCTATTTTTCATGATTTTTAGGTAATATTGGTAATATTCCTGGAATTTAGGTTGATATTATGTTTGTTTACCCTATGATTTTTTCAAAATTCCAGGTCGGGAAATTATTGAAAGTCCATATGTTCTCGATTGTACCCGTGGCTTCATTCTTCGTTGGCGATTTTGCAGTTTGTTCTAAGTTCATATGTCTTCAATTAAAAAAGCCAGATAATTGTCTATATTATCTGGTTTCATTCACACCAAACTACAATTCGCCTCTAAACAAACCGTCCCCATTGCCTATGCCGCCTTGTTCGGAAAGAAGCACGAAGCCACTCCGTGGCAGCGCTTCGCGAAATACAAAATAAACAAAATAACAAAGTAAGTAGATGTTGGAGTATAATTTGTACTTCAACTTTTTTTTAAGAAATAAAGATATAAAAAATAAAAGTAGACAAATTTTGAAAATTCGCTTAATATTTAATCACCACAAAAAAATACGAAAGGAATCCAAAACCACCTACTTTTATGAAAAAAATATACCACACCATCCAAGAAAAATCAATAAGAAAAATAATCCGAGGTCCACCTTTATGATTTATGATTTCTAAACAGAGAAAAAAACACAAAATCATAGGAGGACAAATGGAACAATTAATAAAACTTCAAAAGTGCTTAGAAATGAGCGGTCTTAAAGCAGAAACATGTGAAAGCTACACTTACAAAATAAAGGCCTTTTTAAAGAGCATCAATAAAGATGCAGAAGAAATAACCTTAGATGACATCCAGGAATTTTTAAGAGAACTTAGATATAAAAGAGAATATTGCATTGGAACGGTAAACGGATATAGGAATGCATTAAAGTATTTTTATGAAGTGGTACTTGAAAAGCAATGGAGTGATAAAAAAATTCCCCGCCTTAGAGGTTACGCTCCGCTTCCAAGTGTGTTAAGCAAAGAAGAAGTAGTTGAATTTATTGAATTAATGCCAAATGACTTGTACAAGGTAATTTTGTACACTATGTATTCGTCAGGTTTGAGAGTAGGAGAAGTTGTAGAAATCAAAGTTAAAGACATTGATTCTAAAAGAATGCAAATATATATTCCAAAAAGTAAAAATGGTTCAGCAAGATATGCAATATTATCAAGACGCTGTCTAAATATGTTACGTCACCATGTATTGCAGTACAAGAAGAAATACGGGTATAAGTTTTTACCGGATGATTATCTTTTCCCATCCAACAGAAATGAAAGCGGACATATTACAAAGAAAACAATAAAAAATAACATA
>DAIMMR010000325.1:0-110 GCA_036720575.1 Clostridium sp. | reverse complement strand
TTAGGGCATAGAGCCATTCAAAGTACAAATGTATATCTTCATATAGCATCCCCTGTGGTACTATGTCAAGAAAAAGTACAAGTTAAATGTGAACTTTTTATAATTTTAAA
>DAIMMR010000324.1:0-4602 GCA_036720575.1 Clostridium sp. | reverse complement strand
ACTTTCCACTCTCAATTCTCAACTAAGCAAATTGCTTCACATTATTTTTATATTATGTTAATTTCTTATGTACAAAAATTGAGTTATTAATATTTCTCATATTATAATACGCTATATACGTTATTTTATTCAATCTATACTATTTCTTCTACGATTACGCTTAGGTTTTTAAGTAAATCGACTTCATAACCTGATATATTAGCTCCAGTTACAGGATCTTGTAATACCCTTATCACTGGTCTATCAGGAAATCCTCTGTTTTGCTTTACAACATATCCTTTAACTCCATTTGATAACTTAACACAACATCCAAGTGGGTAAACAGCAAATGTATTTTTGAAATAAGATACTACTCCCTGGTCAAAACTACTTCCACTGCCTGAAAGTACGAGTTCATAAGCATCATTAGGGCGAAACTTTTTTCTATAACACCTATCATTACTAACAGCATCATATACATCACATATGCAAACCATTTTTGCAAAATTCGTTATCTGTTTATCCGTAAGTCCATAAGGATACCCTCTACCATCAACTCTCTCATGATGCTGTTCAACTATTTTAATTATAGGACTATATGTACCAAAAGTTTTTTTTAAGATTTTTGAACCGTATACAGGGTGTTTTTTTATTTCAGCAAATTCTTCATCCGTCAACTTACCTTTTTTGTTCAATATATCTATAGGAACTTTTGTCTTTCCTACATCATGTAAGATAGCTCCCACACCAAGTTCCTTTATATTAATTTCATTGTATCCTGCGGAAATTCCTAAAAAAGAAGCCATAATACAAGTATCTATTGAGTGAACAAAAGTATAGTTATCATACGTCTGTATGTCATAAAGACTTTTATTTACATCTCCAACATCAACTATATAATTAATCATTTCTTCTACTGTTTTTAAAGATTGTCTTAATCCTTTTTCATCGTAATTATTTAAATTTACCATTACTTTTGACATACTTTTCATAGTAGACTGTTTAAGCTGTGCCAATTTTTCATCTTCCACATATACATCTTCTAATCTTTCATCTTCGACATATACATAAAATACACCTAATTTTTTTAATTTATCTATATAGTTACTATTCAACTTTACTCCTGCTCGTAATAAAACTTGTCCTTCACAGGTTAATATACTCTTTCCAAGTACCTCTTCTTCTCTAACCCTATCTATAAATTCTAGTCTCATAATTTCACCCCAATAAAGTTTTACATTGTAATGTTTCTTAATAAAATAATACCATACAACCGTAAAAATTTAAATAATTTAAAATTAAAAATGCCTTAGCTTTCAGATAAACAGAGTTCTTGGCATCAGATGGAGTTTTGACTCCACCTGATGCTTAGAAATCGTTATCCAGGTACGTAGCTGCTCTTTACTCCAACTTGGAGAAGTTGGGAGTATTAGAGCAGGTAGTCATCGGATAAATCCTAACTGTACAAAATATTTTTCTAAATAAACAAAAATAAGTATTTACTTATTTTGTAAATTTGTATATTATAATATTAAAAGCATTATTTCCATTATATGGAGGAAAACTATGAAAAAATTTATTACTATATTTATAAGTATTTTACTTACTGTTACAATAGTAGAAAAAGTATATGTATCATATAAGTGTAGAGATATCAACTACGCAGTTAAAAATTATTTTACTACCGGCATTTTTAATAAATATAAGCTGTACAACATGGGGGATATAAATATGTATTTTTCCAATGGAAAAGTTGCATTTATTAAAGTTTCTGGTATGTCTACTAAAATGCCCTACGAAAAACTAAAATATACCGTATTTATACAAAAAAACACCAGAGGAGTGTGGAAAATAAAAAAAGTATATTCCACACAGATAACTTTAAAATAAACCTATTTAGCTTTTACTACTTTTTCTCTTTCTACAATCTGCACATATTCCATTTAATTTAAAATCCAGTTCTTCGTCCTCAAATACAAAGCCCGTTTTGCTTTTTATAATTTCCTCTATTTGCTGCATAGGACAGTCTATTTCTACTTCTTTATGACATACTTTACACTCCAATATATGCTTATGCTTTTTTCTCATTATAGCATAACTATATTTATTTTCACCCAAATCAAATTTTCTAACAATTTTCTTATTTTCAAACAATTCTAAGGATCTATAAATAGTGGATAAATCTACATTTATGTTTCTTTCTCTACACTTTTCAAATAAATTATCAACAGTTATAGCATTTTCACTCTTAGATAATATATCTAAAATATTCAATCTTGCTTTTGTAACTTTTATTCTACGTTTTCTCAAGTACTTTTCTACATCCATAAATTCACCCCAAATTTTCACTTAAAAAACATCATTTTAATACCAAATATAATAAGTATTACTCCCCCTATATAATCTGCATATTTACTTACAATATGTATTTTCTGGAGGTACTTCGAAATAAAAAAAGCAAATAAACACATAATAAAGGTAATTAATCCTATAAACACAGTGCTAATAAATAGCTCCACCCTATTTGCTATATTATTTAAAGTTGTAAATCCTATTACTAGTGCATCAATACTTACTGAAACTCCAAGCACTAGAATCATTCCTGGTTTAATGAGTATGCATTCTTCTTTACTGGCAAAACCCTCTTTAACCATAAGGATACCTACTATAGATACTAATGCTCCTCCAATTACCTGGGGAACAGATGCAATATATGTATTAAATAGGAACCCTGCATAGGCACCGCATATAGCAAAAAAAAACTGAAAAAATCCAAATGAAAAAGAAAGTTGAAACTTATTTCTTTTCTCCACTGCGCCATTCAATCCCACACACAGTGAGACACCAAAGGCATCTAAAGAAAGTGCCACTGCAATCAAAAGTAAAAAATAAAATTTCATATTATTTTCCTTTCGCAATTAGAATTACTTATAATAACTTACTTAATTTTACTTTATTATTTTTCTAATGTCTACAAGTTTGCTTACTGTTCATATGTATTTTTTTGGGAAGTTAAGCATATATCCATTACATTTAAGCCATTTCCCTCTGTTTTTATATTGTGGAATTATAGATTCTACTAATCTCCAGTAATCTCTAGAATGATCCATATGTACCAGATGGCAAAGTTCATGTACAACTACATAATCTATAATTTCCATAGGTGCCATTAAAATTTTATAATTTAAATTAATATTCCCGTTAGAGGAACAGCTGCCCCACCTACTCTTCTGACACCTAATTGTTATTTTTTTTGGATAAACATTTAGATTCTTGTAATAAATATCCACTCGTTCTCTAAAAATCACCTTAGCCCTTTGTTTATAAAATTCACATATGCTCTTTTTAATATTTTCTTCATTTTTTAATAAAATATTTCTACCATAAATTGTAATTTTATCTTCTGCAATTTCTACATAACATTTTTTTATGTCTGCCCGCTGCATTTCTATTTTTAAAAAATTCCCCATCCATAAAAGCTTTTTTCCATCTAATAGGCCCATAGACTTCATGTTATAAATCCTATTTTTTGAAACTTTTATGTTATTTTGTATCCATTCCATTTTATTCTCCACTATTTTCTCTATGGATGAGTAACTAACATTAAGAGGTGCTATTACATATACTTCACCTTGTTCATTAATTTTAATGGTTATGTTTTTTATATTCTTCTTTATTACCTTATATTCAAATGAAGAAAGTCTATGAGTTGTTTCCATTTTTCACCTTTCATTAATTTTTAACAGTAACCGGCTTTATAGTGTCCTTAACCTTTATATAGTAGGTCTTGCCTTTTTCTAATTTTTCTTGCGGCACAATAACTACTTTGTTGTCTTCTACGCTTCCTATTTTAAAAGCGACCCTTTTGCCAGTAGTACCATTTATAATTTCCATATTTACTTTATCCTTTATATCAGAGCCTATTTTTTTGTTAAAAATTACAGTAAATGCTTTATTCTGTGACACCTGCTGCATTGTATCTAAAACCTTATCTTCTGGATAAAAAAACTTATATATATTGCTAAAGTATTCTTCCGGAACTTTTGCCCATCCATCTTTAGTGCCTATCCAAATTTGTGATCTATCTATATTACTCACTATATACTTAAAAGCAGACCAATATTCCTCATTTTTAGCAATACTTAAATCTATATAAAATTTTTCATTATTTATTGTAGCCTTTAGAAATCCTCGCTTATCTGTTCCATTTTTGCACTGTCCTGACAATAATTGTGCTGCTGCTAAAGAATTCTCATTACCTGTATCAAAATCAGGTTTTATTCCTACTTTTTGTATTGTATTGCCTGCAGGAGAATAAAATTTTTCTACAGTTAACTTCAATGCTCCCCCATCTGAAAGGTCAAACATTTGCTGTGCCACACCTTTTCCATAAGTAGTGTTTCCTATAAAGAAAGCTTTTTTATAGTCTTTCACTGCTGCAGATAATATCTCAGAAGCACTGGCAGTATATTTATCTACCAAAAATATAGTAGGCTTGTCTATTATATCTTGTTCTTCTCCTGCCAGGTAACCTGTTTTTTTATCATTTTTATCTTCAACTATAAGTGCTAAATTTTGTCCTATAAAATTTCCTGCTACATTTAGTGCAGAATCCATATATCC
>DAIMMR010000323.1:0-4625 GCA_036720575.1 Clostridium sp. | reverse complement strand
AAGAACAGTATGAAGCGGCAGTGTGTGTAGATGGTCCTCTATTGATTTTAGCTGGAGCAGGTTCTGGCAAGACCAGGGTTTTAACTTATAGAATTGCGCATATGATTAAGAATATGAATATATATCCTTCTAAAATACTGGCTATAACTTTTACTAATAAGGCTGCAGGAGAGATGAAAGACAGGATAAAAGGGTTAGTAGGAGATGAAGTAGATGGAATGTGGGTATCTACATTTCATTCAAGCTGTGTAAGAATACTTAGGAGAGAAATAGACAAATTAGGATATAATAAGAATTTTGCAATATATGATAGTTATGATCAAAAAGTGCTTATAAAACAGTGTATGAAGGAGTTAAATATAAGTGACAAGGATATAACTGACAGAGAAATAATAAATAAAATTAGTGGACAAAAAGATAATTTAATATCTCCACAGCAATTTAAAAAGGAAAATGAAGGAAACTTCAGAATGAATAAAATTGCAGATGTTTATTTGTTATATCAAAAAAAACTCAAGGATAACAATGCACTGGATTTTGATGATCTTATATATAAAACTGTACAGCTTTTTAAGGAAAATGAAGATGTACTGGAATTTTATCAGAGAAAGTTTAAGTACATAATGGTAGATGAGTATCAAGATACCAATAGATCTCAATACGAGTTTGTAAGACTTCTTGCAAAGGCACATAAAAATATATGTGTAGTAGGAGATGATGATCAATGTATTTATGCTTGGAGAGGTGCGGACATAAAAAATATTTTGGATTTTGAAAAAGATTATCCAAATGCAAAAGTAATAAAGTTAGAGCAAAATTATAGATCCAAGGGTAATATATTGAAGGCAGCTAATGATGTCATAAGTAATAATTCAAATAGAAAAGAAAAACGGCTTAGAACTGAAAGCGAAAATGGAGATAAAATAAAATTGTATAGGGCTTATTCAGATATAGATGAAGGTAGGTATATTGCATTTAAGATCAAAGAAATACTAAAAGAGGATGAAGGCAAACATTACAAGGACTTTGCAATACTTTATAGAACTAATGCCCAATCCCGTATATTTGAAGATGTATTTATGAAATCAAACATCCCTTATAGAATTATTGGAGGCTTAAAGTTCTACGATAGAAAAGAAATAAAAGATATTATGGCTTATTTAAAATTTATAAATAATCCTTTGGATGATGTTAGTTTAAGAAGGATAATAAATGTGCCAAAGAGAAGTATAGGGGATTCTACAGTACAGAAAATACAGGACTTTGCTAATTCTATGAATGAATCCATGTACAATGTACTTTTAGCTATAGATGAAGTTTTAAATTTAACAAAAAGAAATATTAATTGTATAAATAAATTTGTAAGTCTCATAAACAGCTTTATAAGAAGCAGGGATAAGATTACTGTGTCCAGTCTTATAAAGGAGATATTAGATACTACTGGATATTTAGAGGGACTTAAAGATTCAAGTGAGGCGGATAGCATAAGTAGGGTAGAAAATCTACAAGAGCTTGTGTCTGCTGCTGCAGAGTTTGAAACTTCTTCAGAAGATCCGTCTCTTTCTGCATTTTTAGAGAAGGTGACTTTGGTTTCAGATGTAGATAATTTTGATCAAGATGCTGATTCAGTTGTACTTATGACAGTACATAGTGCTAAAGGATTAGAGTTCCCTGTAGTCTTTATGGCGGGAATGGAGAATGGAATATTCCCGGGGACCCAGTCCTTAAACGAGTTTAAGGAGATGGAAGAGTCTAGAAGGCTTTGTTATGTTGGAATAACTAGAGCTAAGGAAAAACTTTATATGACTTCTGCAGAAAGCAGAAGGGTATTTGGAAGAATGGTATCTTACCAGCAGTCTAGTTTTATAAGTGAGATATCTCGTGATCTTATAGAGTATGATAGTTTAAAAAAATCCAGTTTTAATACTTCTATGAATAAGCAAATGAACAAAAATACTTTTTCCTGGGGTAAAAAAGTTCACCAGAGTAGTTTGATAGAAAATCCAGAACCTCCTTCTGTAGAAAATGTTAAAAAGGATAACTATTTAAAACTAGAGAATATAAAAGAAGGAACAAAAGTTAAGCATGGAAAGTTTGGATTAGGGACTATTGTAAGCATATCTAAAAGTGGAAGTGATATAAAACTTACCATAGTTTTTGATAAGATGGGAATAAAAAATTTAATGTACGGAGTAGCACCGCTGGAAGCTGTATAAGTTGTATTTATGGAGGATTTTAGCTTTGATATATGAAGATAGGTATAATGAATTAAAGAAAATAATTACTTATCATAATGATAGGTATTACAATCAGGATAATCCTGAAATATCTGATTATGAATATGATATGTTAATGCAGGAACTGAAGAATATAGAAAGAGAACATCCGGAGGTTATCACTCCGGATTCTCCTACTCAGCATGTAGGAGGTAATGCTAAACGTGAAGCAGGTGTACTTGTTAGACATAGAGTTCCTATGTTAAGCCTTAGGGATGTTTTTAACAAAGAGGATGTTGAACAATTTGTTAATGATGTTAAAGCTCAATTTCCTGATGTAGAATTTGTAGTAGAAACAAAAATTGATGGTTTATCAATGGCTTTACGCTATGAAGATGGAAAACTTATAACTGCTATTACTAGAGGTGATGGTATTGTCTATGGTGAAGATGTTACAGTCAATGCTAAAGTGATAAATGATGTAGTTAAATCACTTAAAGATAAAATCCCATACCTGGAAATTCGCGGAGAAGTCTATATGACTAAAGAGGCTTTTGAGAATGTTAATGAGCATCAGGAACTCTTGGGTAAAAAGGTATTTGCTAATCCTAGAAACTGTGCAGCAGGTACACTTAGACAGCTGGACAGTAAAATTACAAAAGAAAGAAATTTATCTCTTTTTATTTTTAATGTTCAGGATGTTCGAGGTGTGGAGTTTAAAACTCATACCGAAGGGTATGAATTTCTAAAAAAACAGGGTATTAAAGTTATTGAGAATTATACAGTATGTAAAACTACTTGTGAAATATGGGATGCCATTGAAAAAATTGGTGAAAACCGCGGAGATTTAGATTACGATATTGATGGTGCGGTTATTAAAATCAATAATTTAGCATACAGAACTGAACTTGGCAGTACTTCTAAAGTTCCAAAGTGGGCTATTGCATATAAATATCCACCTGAAGAAAAAGAAACTAAGCTTCTTGATATTGAACTTACAGTAGGAAGGACAGGGAGGATTACCCCTGTTGCTATTTTTGAGCCAATAAGGCTGTGTGGTACAAGTGTATCAAGAGCCACTCTCCATAATCAAGATTTTATTGACGAATTGGATATTGGTGTTGGTGATACTATCGTAGTATATAAATCAGGAGAAATTATCCCTAAGATCAAGAAAGTTATACACGAAAAACGTCCTAAAGGAACAGTTAAATTTCAGTTTCCAGATAAGTGTCCTGTATGCGGCAGTCCAGTTGCCAGAGAAGAAGGTGCGGCTGACATTAAGTGCACCAATATTAATTGTCCATCTATGCTTGTAAAAAGAATTATTAATTTTGTAAGCAGGGACTGCATGGATATTAAAGGATTTGGTGCAGCTTATGTTGAACAGCTTGTTGATAAAGGATATATAGCTGATATACCGGATATTTATCATCTTAATGAATATAGAGATAAGCTTGTTGAAGAAGGCATAATTGGCAAAGAAAAAAATACAGATAAACTTCTTGATGTCATTGAAAATTCAAAGAAAAATGAGCCGTATCGGTTATTGGCAAGTTTAGGTATATCTAATGTTGGTAAGTCAACAGCTAAAGAACTTATGAAATATTTTAAATCTATTGATAATCTCATTAATGCAGATATTGATGAAATCAAGAAAGTATCTGATATTGGTGATATAAGTGCTTCATCGATATTTGAATATTTCAAAAATGAAGATAACCTTAAAATTATAAGTGAACTTGCTAAATGCGGTGTAAATATGGTAATGAACGAAGATAAAGAAGCAGATAATTTACTTGAAGGCAGTAAGTTTGTTATTACAGGAACACTTCCATCAATGGGAAGAACTGAAGCAAAGGAGCTTATAGAGAAACACGGTGGCAAGGTATCAGGTTCGGTATCTAAGAAAACTACATATGTACTTGCAGGGGATGCTCATGGAAGCAAAGTAACTAAGGCTCAGGAATTAGGTGTTAAGGTAATATCTGAAGCAGAATTATTAGAAATGCTTAAATAAAAAGTAATAATAGAATTTTTTAAACAGGGAAATATAATAAGGAGCATAGAAAAATTATTAAGATTTTGAATTAAAATAATGGATAAAAATGAATTTGAAAGCATGCTATAAATATTTACAAAGAAGTAAAAAAGGATTATTATAAGAATAGTTTAATTTTATATGAAAGTTAAACTATTTGTATAGTATAGAGATTCTAGGTTAGAGGCAGCTTATTTTCTTTAATATGCTACTAAATTTTGCTTGGGATCACTATAGTGGAGGATAAAAATGAAAAGGACAATAAATTTATTAGGGTGGATAGGAGTTATTTTTACTATCTTGGCATTGATATTAACACTCCTTACTACATATCATTTTACATATGTAAAGTACTTTAATGATTATTG
>DAIMMR010000012.1:0-27860 GCA_036720575.1 Clostridium sp. | reverse complement strand
TTTATAATATATTTATCAGTTATGCTACTGTGCTATCGTCATATATTGTCATTGTCCACATATCGTTACTGTTAGCAGGTTTTAAAATTTCGACAGGCAATTCAAGGGCTTGAGGATCACCGTCTGGTGCAAATGATAATGACCAATTATCTTCACATTTAGCTGAAGGTATTACGATTTGTGCAGGATATAGTTTTTTAGTATAGAAGTCAGTTACTAGAACTTCCATTACTAATTTAAATGATGCAGGGAAAGCGTCTGAACTAATAGTTATTGTCTGTGCTGTATCATCTGTTTCAGCTAAATAATATGCTACTAATTGCTTACCATCACCTATCGCTGAGTTAACTGTAATTGTGCTTACCGCTAATGTATATTCATCTGCACCAGTAGCAGGTGTGCCTACTGTTAACTCCGTATCTTCAACACCATCTGCTCCCATAACATAAAGTGCTTCTAATTTTTGTCCTTTTGGTGTATCTTTAAGTGTTGCTTTACCACTTGCAACTGTCACAACTTCTCTTCTATACACTGTATTTTTTCCTGTTACGATATCATTACCTGTTAATAGTGCCATTGCTCTATTATCGAATATAGCAGATGATAAAGTTACCCTTGATTCTTTGTTACTTGAGAATCCTACTAATTTTGGATTTCCATCTCCCAATTATGTTATCCATAAGGCTTTTTATCCTTATGCTCTAATACTTCTTAATTTGTATTAGTTCAGCATACATTTTCACCCTCAACTTTACTTGTTAGGGTGTTCGACACTCGTGGGTGGGTTATATTCTACTTTGTAGTTTCACCACCTATGCGTTACGGTGATATAGAGCCTTTAAGCTTTATATTTACCTCGGTATTAGCATCACAGCATTCACCGATTTTGCCGAATTAAATTACCTAATTATTTCTAATTAGGAGGGCAGAGTTATTTACCCCTTGCATAAACTGTTTCTGAACTTGTTTCAATGTTTGATGATTTTAAGTTTTCTAAATAAGTCAACATCTTTCCTGTAGCAATATCATAGAAAGTTGCCTTTGCTACGTTTCTAACTGCCCAACGTTTTGGTGTACTCATTATGAATTCCTCCTTTAATTTTCTTCAAATTTTATAATTTTTGCCCAATTTAAATCAGTAGATTTTATTTTGTCTTTATCTACTGTTCCTTGATAAATTCCTTGTTTTATACTAATACAATCATCAATTAAAAAAAGACGGTAATAACCGTCATATAATTGATAAATTGTCATATTTAAAATTTCATCCATGCTCTTGTTTGTTCTCCAAGCCATCGCAGATACAATACTATGTAAATTAACTTGGGGTTTAGGTTTTGGTTGATTTTTTTCTGCTTTTTTTATATTTAGATACCATTCTCTTGCCAAATCATTAGCAAATTCAAGATTTTCTTCTTCTTCCATATCTTTTAGATAATTCATTTTAATTAATAAATGTTTGACAGTTTCATAACTATCTTTTGTAATGAATTTTTGGTTGTTTATATCACCAACTAAGAACAATCCATAATTATCTAGCAAAAGAATATCTTCTCTGAAGAAAAATTTAAGTGCATCTTCAATTAATTTTCTAAATTCATTATTCGATAATCCTTGAAAATATATAAAATCAAATGTATCAATTTTATCTAATTTCATTTTCTCCAAATCAGATTTAGGTATTTTTAGTAAATCAGTATCATAAAGCAATAATCCTATATATTGATTGTAAGTGCTTTCTCCTATATCAATTACGTCTTTTATTCTTGGTTGGTGTATTAATCCCATCTCAGTAGATATATTATATCCTGCTAATAATTTTAACTCTAAATCACTATTCATGATATCACCTAATTAAAATCAAAAGTTTTATATTTTATATAATAAGCAGGGTAGTCCTTGTTTACAAATAATTCATCTGACCTATCAAAAGTTAATTTAAACAGACTGGCTACACTTTGGTCATTGAACAATTTATCAATCTCATTCATCATACAAAACAACCTAGAACCATAATTAACTTTAACCAAGTCCTTATGACAAATAATATTAAATATTATAGAACCCGCTTTAAATTCATTTCCTTTTGTTGATCTAAACTCACCAAATGAAAAGGTTAATAAACACTTTAAATCGGTTTGTATTTCAGGAATATATCTATAAGGATAAATGTAGTTATACCATAAAGAACGCGTGTTAGTTATGTCAGGCTTTGATAAGGGATTTTCGTCATTATAATAAAGCAATTTGCATAAATTCTGAGAAGATGATAGTTTGAATAATACTTCCATCATATCTGAATTTAAGTTAGAAAACCTACCACCGTCATACATAATTACCACCATCCTTTATAATATATTTAACCATTACCATGTCGTCACCTCAATTATCTTTGTAGCAACTACACTTTCATCATCACTTAAAGTAGCTGTCAAAGTATAACTACCAAAACTGAAATTTCCCACTTGTGCTTCAATAGTACAACTTGTTCCTATTGAACTCACTATTTTCAACCTACTATCGCTTACATTCCATGTAACTGATTTATCAACCTTAGCCCCATCTAAATAAACCTCTACGCTATAATCTTTACTTTGTGTCATTGGAATTTCACTATCACCAATTATTGAAATAGAATACCCTACAACTGGCTCATCTGGTATTTCTGGTTCAGCAGTGTCAATATAGTTAGATAGATTTAATTCTAAGTTATCTATATTTTCATCATATATCTGAACTTCAGCAATTATTTCAATCAAACCTTTTTTAAGCAACTTCCCTGCTTTTGTAACTTTATACACAGACTCTTTACTATGGTCAAATATTATTCTTTTGTTTAGTAAGTCAAAAGTATTTGTTAGGTCATTATTAGGGATGACAATTTTAATTAGTCCATCTGGTAGTCTTAGGTATTTATTATCTTCTACTCCGTCTGAATAAACAGAGGCTCTATCGGTGATTATGCAGGGGATTGTGTGAATTGTTTTATCGGGAGTTTGAATGGTTAGTGTGTTGTTGCACTTCATAATTATATATCGTTGATGACTTTCTATTGTTTTGTCATCTTTATAAATTACTATCCAATAATCATCACTCCATAAAAACGTATCACCAACAACAATAGTGGAATCTACTTGTGCAAGTAAATATTTTTCTGTTGTAAAATCTTTAGTTAATGTCTTATCTTGAATAGTAACTATGTGTTCTGTGTTATTAATACTTATAGTGGATGAATTAGGAACTGAATTAAGATAATTATCAAAACTTTTAATTTTTTCATTTATTATTCTTTCTTGTTTTGTTCTTCCTTTAGATAAAACCCTATTTCTGTAGAAATCAATATTATCCATAAATTACACCACCTTAATATAATCCATCAAAATTGTTATGGGTATAACTTATGATATATTGTTTTAATTTCTTTCTTGTAGATTCTTCTAAATCCATAAGTTTATCTAATTGGTTTGCGTGATTTGACTCTTTGTAATCTCTATCAGTAATAGATGCCCTTAATAAATCTTCACGCTTTATTTTGGGTTCTAACCATGATATTACCATTCCAGTAGCTATAATCCACTGTTCTTCTGAAGTTAAATCTTCATTAAATTGCTTCAAATCTTTATCAATATTGTTTAAATTCTTTTTACATTGTTTGAAGTCCAAACTAACTGCACGACTTAAATAATTTTCTAATAGGTACTCTAATTCTTCATCGTAAAGTTTGGCTAGTTCAACATCCTCAATGTAGTTTAAAAACTTATCATAAATATCTTGAAATGGAGTTGCCATAAGCCATCACTCCTTTATTCAAACAAATCTTCGTTGTTAGTAAATTCCTTCAAAATATTAATTTTTGTCACAGAATTTAATTCACCATTTCTATAAAGAACAATTGCTCTTTCAATGACTTTAGTCGCAAGAACCTTATTCATTTTTCCTAAAGCATTTTTAAATTTATTTTCTGGTGATTTTTTAATAAATCCATCTACATCTTCAGGTTTAATTATGTCATTGTATAAATTATCTACTCCGAGATATGTCCATACATCTTCAATTTCAACACCTTCAGTTATTACGTCAAGAAGTATAATCCATAATTCTTTTAAGATTTTTCTATTGCTATTATTCATAGCAAGTAACTGATCTACTGTTATGTAATCCGTATCTCCATATTCATATAAATCAAATACAGAATTTGTTTTAGGACATCTATAGAATAGATTACCTGATGTATTATTCATAAAAACAACTTCTGTATTTCTATCTACAACTACACGTTTTCTAGGAGTTGATTTTGTATTTTGTGTAGTTTGATTTTCTTTTTTAGTTGCCATAATATCCCCCTTTATATTTTAATTTAAAGAGGGAGGACGATGCCTCCCATTATTTTATTAAGATAATTTGTATATTGCGTAGTTATCAGCTTTAAGAACACCGATACCTGCTTTTCTTCCGAAGAAGAATTCAATTTGCTCGTCATTTCTTACTCCTGCTTCTGTATCATATACATAAGCGTCTCCTTCAAGTACCATTTTAACTATCTTTTCACCATTAGGAACTATTAATAAGAAGTCGTCTGCTACTGCAAATGTGTTAGTACCAGCTTTATGTGCTTGAGGTAATTCCATTAAGTCAGTACCTCTGAACATTCCATAATGTCCTAATAGGTTTAATTTATCGTTCATTCCGTCAGATGCTGTAGCAGTTGTTATTTTAGCTAAAGCTGTCTTAGTACCAAATACTACTGCTTTTTGTCCTGTTGCTGCTTCAACGTGTGCAATAGCTTCTAATAATTTAGCTTCATCGAATACGCCTGATACTTGATATGGAGGAACTAAAGTATTGTATGAATCATAAATAGCATTGTAAATTCTGATTGATAATTCATGTGCATAAGATAATTGAACTCTATTTACCATTTCAGTCCAGTCTATGCGTCCAGAAATGAATCTGTCGAAATCTTCATATATTTTTAAAGCAAGTTTTTCTGTGGAAATTGTTAATTTACCATTGTAAAGTTTTTGTCTTCTTATATCTGTGTTACCATCAGCGATTGTAGCAACTCTAAATAATGATTTGTCGGCAACGATAAATTCTGTAGTATCGCCTAGTTCTGTATCTCTAATTTCACAGAAGTTATTAAATTTATCAATTAATAATTCACCTAAACTTACTGATAATACTTCTGCCATTATTTGATATACGTCCCATTTGTTCTTGTTAAAAGAATAGAAATTCCATTCTCCACCACAAGCCTCAATAACTGCATTTCTTATAGCATTTTCTGCTTCTGATTTTGAATATTTCTGAACTGAACCTTTATATGTATCTAAAGCTAATTGTTGTAAATCTGTCAATTTAATCATTATATATTCCTCCTTGTTTTATAATTTATTAATATTAAAGTATTTCTAATACTGTTGCTGCTTCTCCACCTATTCTTTCAGCAGCTAAGAATCTAGCTTGGATAGAACCTGTTGGTGTTGCATTTATTGACCAAGTAGTTTTATCAGCGGTTGGCTCAAGAATGTCGCCTTTCTTTGGTGCTGTAGTTCCTTCAACTAAGTCATTAGTGATAGTTATGATATCTCCCTTTTCTGGAACATAACCTCTTCCTTCTTTTCCTTTTGGTAACACATAGTCAACTTCTAAAGATGCATTCTCATAATCCATTGGAACTGAAGCATGAATTACTAATCCTTTGTTTGTTACTGCTGTTGGAGCTACTCCTGCATAAGTTTCACCGTCTGCTTGTAAATCTCCTAATTCTACGATTGAACCGTTTGCTAAATCTGATGCTGCAAATGTGAAGTTTACTAAGTGTGCTGTTGCTTTAACTTTATCAAGTCTAATCATTATAAATTCCTCCTTAAATTTTTATAAATTATTTTTTAAAATAAACGGATGCTGAACCATAAGGATCAACCTCGGTTTTTACGTCTTTAATTGATACTTTTGTAGTATCTTTTTTAGTGATTTTGCTAAAATCAAATTTCTTTTGCACTACTCTAAAACTTAATTCTTTTTCTAAATTATCCATGCCTAATTCTAAAGCTTTATCCTTTAAATCTTCATAATCATCGTTAGATAATAAAGTTGAGTATTTTTCAAATACTTGTTCAATTTCAGCAAGGTTATTTTGTAATTCTACTTCTGCCTTAAAATTCTTTAATTCTTCATTTTCTTTAAGAATTAAACTATAATTTTCTCTCATTTTATTTAATTCTTCTAATTCTTCGGCAGTTAAGTATTCGATAGACATTTCTACTCTTTCACCCTCAAAAGCTACATCAACATCGGTTTTTATATAACCTTGTTTGTAGGTTTTGTTATAGCCTACATAGATAAAATAATCATCAAACACTTCTTGAATGTAGTACCAATCATCATCTTCTTCTTCAACTTTATATAATAATCCATAAAGTTTAGTACGAATATCATCGTGACTTAATTCAAATGATTTTGTGAATTTTTCTTCAACTGTTTCTTCTGTAAAATCCTCTTCTTCACTTTCATTAGAGGTGTCAACTGTGGTTTCCTCTACTTCTTCAGTAGTTTCAAACTCTTGTTCAGTAGTTACTTCTATTTCTTCTTCAAAATCTTTTTTATTCTCTTCGTCCACGTGTTCACCTCCCTCTAATAGTGATTGTTTTAATTCTTTAACCATAAGATTAAACTCATGTTTAAATTCATCTTTGTTTAGGTTGAATTGACTGAATCCAGCAGATTCAAAACAAGGAATTATTTCTTGCCCCAAAATGCAAAGTGCTGAAAATTCCGCAGATTTAATATCAAAGTATCCATCATCACGATATTCTCCATCACTCACTGAAATTTCCATGCTTTGATTGCAATTCCCCTCTAATACTTTTTCTACTTCTGGATATCTCCCTGTCCATAGAAAACACTCTGTCATAAGATACTCATTAACTGTACCATCTTCTTCAGTAATTTCTTCCCACCATACTTTAGCCTGACTATCAACAAATCCATATGGCTTAGTTGTCTCAACATAATTAATTCCTTCGTCAGAAATTTCAATTTTACCACCATGAGAACCGAAATCTTCATTAGATTCTTTCCATTCGCCTACAACTGGCACACCATATAATGAAGGTATCATATTTTCAAAGGTTTCTTTACTTATGCTTGTGTAGTTTCTGTTATCACCAGCATAAGCGATTGCAACGTTGCACTTAGAGAATTGTGAGTTGAACTTTTGAATATTACTAAATTTAGCAAGTAATCTCGCATCTTTATCCATAATAATCACTTCCTTTCTGCTAAAAATTCAATTTATTTGATATTAAAAACTTACTTTTATCAATTTTTTCAAAGTTAAATTTCTTATCAAATAAAAAAACCGCCTTACCATCATATTGATTAAGCAGTTTATAACCTTTTTTAATTAATTCATTTTTTAATTCATTGTCCAAACAGTAGATAAACATAAAGCATCAACTCCTATCTATTATCTCTGTTTATATCTGTATTATCTTTAACCTCGCCACCTACATCTTCTTGTGTTGGTCTGCCTTTCTCTCCATCTGTCATTGTATGACTTGTTTGTTTTGGTATTAAATATTTGTCTATATCTAAGACCTCTTGTTCAAATCTAATCATATTTAGTATTTGAATTGGTTCATACCCTTGTAGTGCTAAGAAGTGAACTCTACTTGCACCATAAGCCAACATATCTTTATGTACTTTTAATTTATCATCTCTATTGAAGTATGATGTTTCTAAGAATGATAGACTAAATTTGGTAGTTTCAATTCTAGTATTGATAAAATTACCAAACATATATAAGAATGGATACATCAACATCTCATCTGTAATTATTGATCTCTTTAATGCTTCTCCACTTGCTTTATTATTATTGAACACCATATCTGAAATACCTGAACTGTTCCATATATTTCTTTCGGCTCTTTCAATACTATCAAATTCCCTATTGGCTGCTTTATCAAATGGTATAGCAGTTATTTCAAGTGGGTTAGTTGTTATTGATACTCCTTCAGGTAATCCTTTTTTAGTTGCATTATGATATATCCTAGCTATGTCTTGGTCAAATACAGGTTCATTTTCATTATCTAGTGGGATTTTCTGATGCACTAATTTTATAGAATCTAATTTGGTTTTACCTTCTATTAAATCCTTTGTGTCCTCTAATCCCATTACGTCATCAAACATCATACACAAGATAGGAAAGCCGTGTGCGTAGTTTCCTATAGCATTAAAAGCAAATCCCTTATCACTTACAGGATACCAACCATCTTCATAACTACCCCTACTATTGTAAGCATTTTGTATTTCTATCGGGAATGAATCTAATATTGTATCAGTGATTTTATTAAGATTAATTTCATATAGATATACACCCTTATCTATTGCAGATATTCTACAGAAATTAGGTGGAAGTTCTTTATAAACAATACCTTTACTATCTTCTATTTCATATAAGTATATCTCACCATTTTCTATTATCCTCTCAAGTATCCATCTGAGATTATATTTAATATTCATTTTTTCAAGTATTTGTGCTGCGTTTGCATATTGCTTTAGTAACCCATCTTTTTTATCCATTTTAGCTTTGCTATTTGGATATATAAAATAGTCAAAGGTTAATATGTCAGCTAAATATTTTATTATTCTAAAATAGTTCCCACCCGTTGCTTTAAGATATTGAGATACATCTTGAAGTTTGTCATAATTTTTAAATGGGTCTTGTAGGAATGTTCTTATTTGTTTTCTAGTATATTTTCTACGTCTTTGTGCGGTTGGTGCTGTTATTGCTATTAAGTCCTTTGAAAAATAATGTATATTTGCATATTGTTCAAAATTCTTATTTACTTTTAATTCTTTATCAACTTCTATTTCTTTGGACATTTATCTTTCACCACCTTTTAATCCCATATTGCGAATTTAGACCAATCTGTTTTGTCTTGTTCTTCTTCATGTTCTAAGAACATTGCAATATAATATAATCCATAGGATAGTGCAGAATACCTATCTCTATCTATTCGTCTTACTACTTGTTCAACTGTTATAGTTGTTTGAGTTTTCTTAAGTTTTAAATTAGAAACCTCATCAATTAAAGCTTGTGTTTGCATACTTAAAACTTCTACTTCGGCATCGTCTACACTTTTATCTAAATCACTTTTTATATCTTCATAAGGTTTGAGTAATTTTAATTTTCCAGACTCTACACTATTAATAAACTCACGAATTATATCGCCATTAATCCCTTGTGCTTTTAATACATATAAAACATGAGGTGCATTTTTTACTTTTGACTTATCCTCTGTATTAATAGTAGCCCAACAACCTAACTCTTCATTTGTTTCAAAGTCAGTCACATCTTCCAATAATTTTTCAACCAATCCTTGTCCTATGGAATTACCATCTATTACTACAGCTTTAACTCTTGATTTTGCCATATCTAAGTTGCCACCATACCTATAGAATACACGTTTTACAATTACAGACTGTTCTTCGAAATTTAACCCATTAGGAGGGGTGATAATGTTTACAATTTGTATTTGTCTAATGCTGCCCCCTTGATTCCTTATTATCTTTAAAACTACAATAGCGGTTTTATTGTTTGCATCAGAAGCACTTCTAGCTACGTCTACTGCAATTACATATTCATTTAATTCAAAATTTTTGTTTTTATCTTTAGGACATTCTAATTCTGGTTTTGTTAATATCCTCGCTTTAATCATTTTACTTACGTTTATCAATGCTCCATCACTTGCACCGATCCAATCGCACAAATAATTCTGACGGAATCTTACTATATTTCCCTTTCTAGCTTTATCAATGACCGATTTTTTTTGTCTTCCAAAATGAACTGGTATAAACCAATCACATCCAAAAATTTGTGAGCCTTTTAAATCTACCATATTTTTGGTCATGTTAAGAATTTTCTCATATTCATCACTGTTTTTATAACCCGATGTTGAAAAACGGTTGATTTGTCCATTCAATTCTAATGGGTCTATTTCGCCACTCATTGTAGTTCTAGGTATATTGAAAATAGGTTCAATAGCATCCTCATATAAATCTTTATCTATTAAAGCCGATTCTTCTAAGCCACCACGCCTACGCCGCAAACCTTTTGATGATTGAGCATTTGCTAGGTTATCTATAACTGATCCATTTTGAAATTCAACTCTGCCAGTATCTTTTGAGAAGTTTACAGATTTAAAGTTTTCAACAAAACTAGGATAAAATCTTATGATTTCGTCATGTTTTTCTTTCCATATTTTAACTGCATTTTCTTTAGTTGATGATGTTATAGCTAAAGTTATATTAGGGAAACAAGTTGCTGCGTGGTATTTTTCCATTACATGTATTAACGTTTTTGCACCACCACGGGGTATGCAAAAATAGTTTTCAGGAAATCTTGACAATTGCCTTATCATAACTCTTTGATATAAATCAAAATTAAATCCACCAGTCTCAGGTTTATACATATCCCAAAAAATATCTGGATACCAACGAATGAAAGCACAAAATTCAACCCACTTATCTATATTAACTTGAATATTATTCAAACCTAATTGGGATTTCTGATAAGGTGATTCAAATTCAGGCTCATAGATATCAAACCTATCTTTATTGTGTTTTGCACTTTTGCTTTGGAAATTTCCGTATGATGTCATTGCAAATCACCATCACCATATACAGGTTCTATATATACTTCTTCTAAGTTTCTATAAGGGACTCTTCTTTTGCTCTTAAATTCTTCTATTTCTTTTTTGTTGTATCCTTTTTGATGGCAATATTCTTCTAACATTTCATCGTAGAAATCCCAAATTTCTTTATAAGACACTCGTGGCTTATCTTCAAGTCTTCTCATATAATTGACATTACACCATATAATAATGTCAGCATCATCATATGGTTGTTCTAGCAACTTAGGTAGTTGTGGTATTATCCCAACTTCACTTTCAACTGCTTCAAACAATTGTGGTAAAACATCTATCCCACCAGAAATATCGCTTTTGCTTAATTGCGATACGTTTATTTTTGCATCTGTAGCAGCCTTACTTGCTAATTGTCCCCACTCTTTTGCTTCTTTTACATCCCCTTTAGCCGTTGCTAATTCCTCTTTTACTCTAAACCTTATGTATGTCTTTAAACCCTCTACGTGCATTGCGGTTTTTCTACCATAATTGTCTATTAACTTATTCCATTTCTTTTCAAACAGTATATATTCATTTGGTTCATATCCAAATCCCCACTTTTCTTCGAGTTCTGCAATATCTTTCTCATTTAACTCAGTTACTTTTTTATTGCTCAGTTCACTTTGTTCTGGTGGGGCAATTATTTCTTCTTCTTTTTTATCATTATCAAATGTACTATGTTCCCATGTAAATCCTCTATTTTGTTTAAGTTTTAGGTTTTTAAAATATTTTCCTACTACATCTCCGCCACCCTCAATAGATATATTCCAATAATCTAATAAGAATGGTGCGTCAATTTGTCTTAATATATTTTTTAATTTATCTATGTTTGTACTACCATCACTATTGGATACAAAATCTTTTATAAATTTTTTACAGTAAGGATATACACCATTATGTATTTTGTTATAACTAACATAAAAATCTGTTTTTTTATGTTTTGTATTACACCCAATACAAAAATAATCGTCTTGTATAGGTGTTTTTTTCTTCACCATCCCTACACCACCTTTATAATTTATTAGCTAACATCTGTCCATGTTTTTTCTGTTTTTATATTATAAACTGCACTTCTGCTACAATTAAATTTTTGTGCTATGAAAGATGTTGGATATCCTCTTCTAAGATAATCTTTTATGTTTATCACATTTTCTTTTCTTAATTGCTTATATTTCTTTCTCTCTTTGATTATATGTACATTATTTTCTATTTCCATTGCTTTAAGTGCATCGTCAAATTTACCACTAAAATAATCTTTTTCAAACTCTTCAAATTGTTTTTTAGTATTATTATTCAGTCCATATAAGGAGTGAAAAAGTTTATGTATATTCTTGCTCAAAGGTATCCCCAATCCATACTTGAAATGAAGTTTATTAAAGATGCTAACTAGTTTTTCAACTTCATCGTCAGTATAATTTTCTATAGTTTCTTCTATTTTTAATCCAGCTATTGTAAAAGCCTCTTCTAAAATATCGCTGAAATTTTTATATGTATGATGAATTTCTAAATTCCCGTTATTTTCATTTGTAAATGCACATTTAAAATCATATTTCTCTAAAGATTGAAGTTTCCACTCATAAATCTGTCCTCTAAAAAATGGTACTAGCGTGCTGATACCACCTCTCCAATTAGGGGATTTATTTCCTTTTAATGCTCTACTTAATTTCACTCTAGTTGCTAAACTAGGTATTATTCCTTTGTGTGATAAACTGCTATTTTTAAAAAGTATTTCTTTGCTTCTTTGAACACCTAATTTACTAGCTTTTGCTTTAATCGCAACCCAACTTCTATCAAACATTTCTACCAATTCTTCTTCATCACTATTTGGGTAATACATATAAAGCATATCTATATCATCTTGACTCCAAATATCGTTTTTATATTCTTTTCTTTTATCCCATTGAACCATTATATTATTGATTGTTTTATATGATTTGTTAGGAAATTTATTTAATAAACCATGTTTATCAATATCATAGTAATTATCATAAACCCATTTTAAGTCGTCGTAATTCCAATTGTTTCTAAATTGTTGAGTTTTATTATTGTACCAATCATCAAAATTAAAATCATTACTAATTTTATATATTGACTTTTTGCAATCCTTACATGTTGACATCAACCGTCCATTTTCCATATAGAAATAATCAGTAGTGGCAGGTAGCTCTCTACTACATCTAATGCAGAACTTATAACCTTCTTTTGGTATATTAGTTAGTTTATTTGTAAAATTATACCCCTTGCATTCTTTACATTTATTGCTATACCCATCTTTATACGACTTGTCTTTAAAGTAATAATCTGTGTTTTTAGGTAATTCCCTTTTGCATTCTTTACATACTTTTGTTTCCATAAAAATCTCCACCCCTCTATAATTTACACTCCAAAAAATAATAAAATGAGGAAGTGGGAGTGTTCACTTGTTAGTTGGATTGCAAGCCCAACCTATCCTCATTTTCATGTACTCATGTACATACAAAGACGTACCTGCAACTTAGCATATACGTCCATAACGAACACGAATGTTTTATAATTTATCCATTAAAACTATTATTTTATATTATTTCATCAATCAAACCCTTATCAAGCATATCATTAGAAGTTAAGTACCACTCAAATCTGTACATGCCTTCATATTCTTTTTCTGTAATTTTTGAATGAGTTATAATAAATTCTTTTATCATTTTTTCATATTTCTCTTGGAAATTGTGAAAATCTTTAACTTGTGTTGAAGTTCCGCCCACATATGTACTACCAGAATGTATTAAAGCTGTACTAAAGCGATAGCACTTTCTAGTTACATTAGGGTTGTTGTAAGCTGACATAAGTATTAGGCTTCCCATTGAATAGCCATTTGCTAATAGTATAATTTCAGTAGGAGTTTTAAGATTTTCTATGACATCGCATATCAAAAGTCCAATCCCCACATCGCCCCCGTTTGTATTTAGCAATATCTTGATTGGCTTTCCACTTCCGTCATTATCCATCTCAAGTAATGGTAAAACTACGGTTTCAATACTTGCTTCACTTATATCCTCATTTATGACAATTGTTCTGTTGTTTAGATTCTTAAAATACTGATACATCACAGGATCAGCACTATCGGATAATTGTTGTATTAATTGGTTTAAATCTATTTGCCCTAATGTACTCATAAGCACCTCCACTTTATAATTTATTATTGTAATTGCACATCTTTAATTAATTCAATTTTCCCATCGCCAATAATTCCTATAGTTTGACTTGCCCATGTAGTACAACCAAAATTCACTGAATAATCATTATATCCACTTAAACATCCCGTAGAAATTATATATCTTCCATTATTCTCACTATGTATATTGAAGTTATGATAATGTCCTCTCCAAAGACTATACGAATCATTATCCATTGACATTTCTGATTTAATTAACTTATCTCCATCTTTGAATTTACCATCACCATGTATAAACTTATGTTTTGTACCGTTTACCTCAAGAATTATTTCATCAGTTAGTGGTTCGTTTTCTAATATAATTAATCTCTTATTCCCCGCTAACTCATTATACTTATGTAATTGTCTAGCAATAATAATATCAGCATTGTCACCTTGTAGATTTTCTTTACTATCTCCGTTTAATCTGTCGTGATTTCCTGCTATTGAGGTATAAACTACATTGCAATCCATACCACATAATGCAACTAAAAATCTATAAATCAACTCAATAGACTTATTAATCTGTTCTGATTGTCCAAATTCACAGAATTGGCTTTGATTTTTCCTAAGATAAGAATGTTCAATCACATCGCCAGTATTCACTACATAAATTTTATTTATATTATATAATCTTACATATTTATGTATTGTTTCAATGAATTTATTTATTCTTTCATTAGCAATATTCCAATTGAAATAATTCCCTTTGCAATTATTGATTAGATAACCGATATGAAAATCTGTTAAGTGAACTATCATTTCATATTCACTATTTACTTTTATAATTTCATCAAAGCAATAAGAAGGTATATTGACTTGCATATTATTTCTTTCCATTAAATCAGCTAATTCATCTGCAACTGTAACTGCTGGTATCAAGTCTCTTTTAATTTTATTCAATCCATTTTTTTCAACTTGCAATTGTCTTTTCTTTATATCAAACTCACTGATTTTTTCTCTTAGTTTCTGTAATTGAGTCTTATCTTGAATTGATTTATGTTCTTCTTCACGTAATTTATGTATTAAATCTCTTAGCATATAACTTCTTTTCCTAGCTTCATCACTTGAAATAGACAAATCAAATAGTAATTCATACATTTCAATATAGTCTATATCATATAATCCACTTTTTTTACCCTCAAGGAGTCTTTCTGCATAGTCAATAAAACTCTCGTTATCACGCCGTCTAATCATTCAAACCCCCTCAATTTCTTTAATATATCTTCATCAATCAAATCTTCTAAACTAAAACTTTCTTTAATCTCTTTCTCTTTGTGTATATATTTTTTCTTATTTTCCTTATCAACTGAGTAATCTTCCAACAACTCTTTGTCTATTTGATTAAGTTTCAATCTAATTCCCCTTTGAATTATAATAGGGTATTTTTCAGCAGAACACCCAAACTGTTACAAATTATAAATAAGTCAAGGTCTACTCCGCAAAGGGTAGTAGCCTATAGCAGAATAATTCCACCTTTAAAAATGGCGAGCAGGTATACTGATACCCTCTCGTTAAAAACTTAGTGGCGAGTTTTTGTTCCATCTTTGTTTTGGGAGGTCAATCCCTATTGTGACGATAGTTTTTTAATCGGTATTGCGAAGATGCCCCGATTTGGCGACCCGATTTTATAGTAGGTCTGCAACTACTTTGATTTAACGTTCCTCACTATATGGTAGAGGTACACCCGAATTAGTGAATCTTCCACTAAGGTAGGAACTCTCCGAATTTCTTTGTTGGGATTTTATACCCATTGCCATCAAGTCGCAAAACTTACCATATCTGTTTATATGCAATCCATTTTAAAGACTGCACCCACAAATGGAATATTTGAATCAGGCTTTAATCTTGCCTTCCAGTGGTGTTATTATTAGTTTTTTTGTTTGCCTTCCGCCTTTTACACCGAGAAACTTGCTATTGCTTTAAAACTCGGGCTGGTTATATGTACTACCATCCCCACGTGAATGGAATTTTTGTCAATATGTAATTAAAATTGTGGTTTTATAATTTATTAATATTCTGTCTCATCAGGCACTCTATCTTGATTGAATGTAATAGAGATACCTATCCCCTCAACACCATTCCACTCAGTCAATAATTTATCTATGTAGTAAACATTTACACCGTCTTTCGTATTCTCTACAATTTTCCCATTTTCTTTATCTATCATTGCATTAGTAGCTTTAAAGCCTTTTGAGTTTTTAGCCATATTAAATAAGTCCCCCTTATTTCAAAATAAATTTTTCTTTATATTCTGGTATCAATACCTGTACATCATTAATATGTAATTCTATTTCATCTTTCAAACTTTCACATGCGTCTATATCACCATGATTAAGAAATATCTTTTTAAGTTGACCTTTCCGACTTGTCTTTATAAATTCAACTAATTGATTTTTATCAGCATGACTTGATAAGTTTATTTGTGATACTTTAGCTCTGATTATAACTTGTCTACGATTTACACTTATTGATTTATGTTGTGTTTCAAGTAACTTTCTACCTAATGTATTTTCTGCTTGATAACCTACAAGTACAATCTGACAACCTTTCTGTTTTAATACATTTTCTAGGTGCATTAAAACTCTACCACTTGTCAACATTCCACTTGAAGTCACTATTATCATTGGTGTTTTTACATTTAATGCTTGAGATTCTTTATAATCATCAATGTATTGTATTACATCCCAATCAAATAAACTTTTTAAACTATTATCACGTTCAAGCCATTTTTCACCCCAATATTCTCGATTGTTATCAACAACCCTTTGTGCTTTTATTGACATTGGACTGTCAAGATATATTGGTATTTTATTGAATTCAGGATTTTCTATGTAGACTTCTCTTAACCACCATAATATCTCGCTTGAACGCATCAAAGCAAATGAAGGTATAAGCAAGGCTTTTTTATTATCAATACAAGTTTCTTTTATCATATCTGCAAACAATTGAATTAGATTATTTTTCTCATGTACTCTATTCCCATATGTACTCTCACAAACTAAATAATCTATCTTTCCAAGTTTATCTGCTTGTGGTAAGAATGGTTTATCTTTTCTGAGTCCTGATGTATCTCCTGTAAAAGCTATTGTTTTCCATTTATGACCATCTTTATAAGAAATATTCACTACTGCTGCACCCAACATATGACCGCTTCTATGTAAGCGAATAGTGGTAAAATCATCAAGTTTTATATCAGTATCAAAATCATAACATCTTGTTAAACTTAATGTATTTTCTACATCATCCTCATCATACAAAGGTTGAAGGTTTGAATTAGGTTTAGCTTTTTTAATTCTATAAACGTCATCTTTCATTATTTTTACGCCATCTTTTAAATTTATAGCCATAAAATCAGCAGTAGCTTGAGTAGCTATAATTTTCCCGTTAAATCCTCTCTTTACTAGCAAAGCTGCTCCGCAAGAATGATCCGCGTGGGAATGTGTCAGAACTACCACGTCTATTTCACTTGCATTAAACTCAAATGGTCTACCGTTAATCTTCAACATCTCTTCAGGATTGCCATTTTGTACAAATCCACAATCAACTAATATCTTTAAGCCACTGTCAGTTGTCAATAATGTCATTGAACCTGTAACTTCTTTAGTAGCCCCAAGGAATTGAATTTCCACAACATCATTCCTTTACTTATGTATTTTTATTTTTTTATTTCTATTACTATCTGGATACAATAATCTATCCAGTTTATTGTACACTTCAAAACTCATATCTTGATTTTCATATAGCATACTTTTCACTGTTCTGCTGTTAATTCCAATTTCACGTCCTATTGTGCTTATATCTTTTTTCTGTTTTAAAATTTCTTTAATATATTCTTGTGGTGTATGAACCAAGTCTCTCTTCTTACATTGCACGACAGATACTCTATGACTCTGCTTGCAATTACCACTACAATTCATACAATAATCTGCATATTTTATATTGCCTTTATTATCTTCAAAAAATATTCGTTCAGCTTTAGGATAATCTCTTATAGATTCCACATAATCCTCCTTGAATTTAATTATATTTGTAAATAATTTCCAATCCATATATGTATGTATTTCACTTGATTGTAAAACTTTTTTAAATTGTATCAAAAACGTGAATATTTGTTTTAAGCAATTATTATTCCTTGTTTGATTAATTACTCATTGAATCCTAAAATCGGAAAATAAATGTTGTTTTTATGTAAAGATTATTTTTATAATTTTAAAATGAGGATTTTAATTTGAATTAAACCCCTTCACTATATTTGTCCGAAATGTGTGGTTTTACCCCCCCTTTTCCCGTAATTAATTCGATTTTCTCTCTCTTTCACACAATTTACACCTACCATCTAATCCATCTTTATTTCTTTTGTCTGGACTAAAATATCTTTCATTCGCTAATTTAACTTCCCCACACTTACTGCAAGTTTTGTATGTACCACGAGCAATATATGTAAAATAATAATCCTCAAACACTTCTTCATATTTATCAACTATCTTGTCAACTAATGAGTTAAAAGTATCATTTACTTTTGACTGATTTCTTCCTAAAATTCTAGCACATTCACTTATAGTAACCATATTTTCTTCGTATCTATTCTTATCTAAATCTAGTCCCTTTCCTTTTCTAAATACACTATAAATTTGCTTTTCAAGTTCAGTTAAATTAGTTTTCTCTACAAGTTTATCTAACTTATTTACATAGTCATCAAACTTACTAAATTGTCCTGTTAAACAACTTGCCTTTATTAATCCGCTTATGTGTTCTCTATCCATAAAATCTAAATCCAATTCTCGCCTATATTCATTTGTTCGTGTTACGCTTTGGAAGTAGATAGGCTTAAACCATTCTCTGTATATTGCGATAATGTCTTGATCTATTTCTTTTGAATTGTTTTTAGAATATCCAATCCCCCTTTTAATAGCTGTTAGATGCTTTGGAGTGAAATGATATTCTTTTCCTTTCTTGTTTTTATAAACTAATAATGGAATCTCATATTCCATTCCCATTTTGTTATAATCTTCTTTTAGTTCTTCATATTTTTGTAATTGTTTATCTAATTTTTCAATAATCTTGCGAACGTTTTTATTAAATTCATAATAATCCATTACATAGGGGCATTCATTTATTCTACTTTCAAAATCTTTTAATGTATATGTCGCATGATTTTGGTCATCGTAATTGATTTTTTCTAAATTGTCAGTATTGTTTATTAAATATATGTATTGGTCGTAACTAATTTCATTCTTTACTTGTATAGATTTTAAATTGCTTTCTTGGCTAAAAGTATATGTAACTTTTCTATCTTTTGCAGTTTGCCCATTTTTGTCTTTGGTTGTGTCATCCAAATCTTTATCACTAAATAATATGTACTCACTCATTTTATCCATCACATTGCACAATTTATCATAAGAGGTTCTATTTGAGTAAATCTTTAAGTTACTTGTCTTATAATAAGCATATGAATTATTTAAAACTTCTCCGAACTCTTTGTTTATATCTTCTATCCTTTTAATTCTATCTTCATAGTTTAAAGTATAATCTAATTTAGAATGTATTCCTTGAACTATTTCATTTACTGATGCATCTTGTGTCTTTTTAATATTAATCTCTCCTTTGATTTTATAATTTATTATATCTTATTTTGCCTTTCTCTTATTAATTAATATTTCATCTACTTTGTTATGTCCGTATCTATCAGTATAATCTCTATGTAATCTATTATAATGTTTCCTACGGCAATCCGTACACAAATCATCACAGTTATAATATTCTTTTTTTGTTAATTCCTTGCCACATGATATACAATTATAATGAACTACGTTATTACTATTGATTTTTACATTCTTACTCATTAATATATCCCCCTATTTTATAATTTATTTATTACTTATGTTTATTAATTCAATTTCTATTTTACTCCCTACCAAATTCCATAAGACACTATCAATATCTGTTTCATCTATATGGAATAAATAATACTTAGGTGATACACGTTCTTTAAATAATTTTCCTTCTGCTTTCAATAATATCTTTTTATCATACATATTTCTTACAATGAAACTCACATCTTCTAGCAACATTGTATGTAATATATCCGTTAAGTTAACTGATCTACCTTTACTAAACATAATATAGTCGTCAGTCTGATTATGTAAACATAATTCTCCACTCAATACCATGATACACAACTCCCTTTATAATTTATTTATTAATACTTTTCTTACTTGAATCCGTTTTCATGATATATATTCACCTCCCCTACATATATAGAATATCATAGTATGTCCATAATGTCAAGCACATTTTATAATTAATTTACTAATTATTATAATAAATTATTTTGTCCTTATATTATATAAATACCCACTAATAGTACAAGCCAAACAAATTATAAAAAATATTTTAAATTATTTTTAGGTGGACTGGCATTATTTTGTTCATACCTCATAGAATGTATTACAAATAAGAAAAACACGACAAAGATATCGGCTAAATCAAGTAAAATTAAATAAAAATAGAAGGGAGTGTAATAATTTTATGAATATTATTACCGTAGATGCTGGTAAGTATCAAACTAAAGCCTTATTGCAGAACAATGGAATAAAATTTAGAACTAAACTAGAAGAAATAGATGATAATGTTAATATACAAAATAATAATAGCTTTTATATACAATGGGAAAACAAACATTACTTAATAGGTGATGGTGCAAAATACGTGGACTATGATGTTAGTAAACACAAGTTACAACATAAACTTGCTATATATACTGCTACTGCAAAATTATTAAAAAACAAAAATGAATGTAATCTTGTTGTATTATCACCATTATCAACATATACAAATGCACAAGCAAGAGAAGAATTTAGACAATATATATTAAATAATCATAAGGCTCGATTTGAACTTGATGGTAGAGAAACAGAATTAATAATTAAAGATGTAACTGTATTTGCTGAAGCAATAGGAGTCTCTATATCTAATATTGGCATGTTCAAAGATAAGACTGTAGGCGTACTTGATATAGGTGGATTAAACGTTAATGGCATTATAATCAAGAATATGAAGCCTGTCCGAGATACAGAATTTACAATTAATGCAGGTAGTTTAATAATAATGGAAAAGGTACGAAAAGAACTAAATAGAGAAATAAGAAATGCTAATATTCAAGAATATCAAATGGATACTATAATGAAACAAGGCTTTTACAACGGAGATGCAGAAATATCTAAAGAGATAATCCAATCAATATTATCAAGCCACTTTAAAGATATTATACAAATTACTAAAGCTAATAATTGGGATATGCAAGGTTTAGACATAGTAATTACAGGTGGTGGAAGTCTTGATTTAGGATTACAAAATATTAGAAAACATATTCCACAAGCACAATTATCAAGCAATCCTGTATGGGATAGCTGCATTGGTGGGAATAAGGTAGGTGCTATGCTATATGAGTAAAAGATTAAATATCACAGTTTCATTTTCAAATCATGAAGAACTATATGATTATGTTATGAATCAACCGAATTCAAGCTATTATATTAGAAAACTTGTTGAAGAAGATATGAGGAAAAATAAAATAAAAGAGCAAGATAAAAATGATTTTGATATTAATGAATTAAAGACTATATACGGATTATAAAAAATACAGATTTTGATGATATCACTATAATGTATGAATTGGTAAGGGGGATTTTGAAAATGATGAATGTGAATCAGGTAACTCAATTATTTGGTTTAGGTATGTTTGTGTTTGTAGCTGAAAAAGCATTAAAAGAAAGTGGTAGAGGGGATATGGCGTTTATAGTAAACTTCGGTGGCTTCTTGGTTGGTCTATATATTATCATGGGATTAATTTCAGACTTAACTCGTACTACTATTAGTTCATTTAGATTTTAGGGGGATGAATAATTATGATGAATGTTAAAGTTGTTGAAAAAAATAAAAGCTTATACAAACTATATATGGAGAATCTATCAAGAAATGATTTAGTAGGTCATACTTTAGCAGTATTAACTTCAGGTGGTGGAATACTGCTAATGCTTAAAATTGCTTTAGTGTAAGCAGGTGGTTGAATGTTTGGATTTGAAGAATATATACTTTCATCATTTGATTATGCATTAAAGTTCGGTGCGATGAGTGTAAGTGTATGGGGCATTACTAAGTTATTGTCAGTTAGAAAAACATCTTTCCTGCACAATTTACACCAAACAATAGAAGATAGGTCAACATCAACTCATATTATAGGAGTTCAAGGAAGTGGTAAAACATTCTTTGCCATGATATTATTCCTTGAAGATGTTATAAAAGGCTATGGTGCATTATGGTTAAGTACACAAGGTATCGAAAACTCTGATCTTCTTAACTACATTCCTAAAGAAAAAATAGATAAAACTATACTTTTTAGACCATATTCCCCTAAACCAATAGGGATTAATCTACTAAAAACATATACAAATTCACAATTAGAGAGAAGTTTAATTGCAGACAACGTAGTGACTTTATTTCAAAGACTATTTGAGAGCTTTGGTGACAATATGAATGGTATTTTAACTGCTTCCACACTAGCACTACTTGAATATGCAGACAAAACTAAAGAAAAAGTTTCCCTATGGGATTTATATATATTCTTATCCGATGAAAATTATAGACATCAAGTCAATTCTAAAGTAGATAATGTAGTTGCTTTGGATATGCTTAAAGAAGTTGATGATGAAAAACTGAGACAGTCACTACAAGCCCTTTTAAGACGATTTAGAAAACTTTTATATCATGACCATATGGTAGCATTCCTTTCTCAAAAGGAAAATGATATAGACCTACTACAAGCCGTAAAGGATAGAAAAATAATAATATGTGACTTCTTGGCAGGTGGAGTAGGTGGAAAAGGTGTTGGTAAAGAAAACAGTGCATTTTTAGCTGAATTAATGGTATCTAAATTTCAATTAATAGCCGAAACAAGAAACATTCACTCATCATTATACCCCCTATATTTAGATGAATTTCAAACCTACACTTCTACTTCAAATAATATAAAAGATTTCATAGATTTAAATAGGCAAAGGCGTATGCCAGTTATCTTAATCAATCAAAGAAGATACCAATTACCAAAAGAATTACAGGATGCCGTTGATGCTTGTGGTACTAAATATATACTTAAACTAAACAATAATGATATAAAATACTATAAACAAATGTACCCACAATATGAGGAAAAATTAGAAAAACTAAATGCTAGAGAATATATTGCAGATATAAGAAGTTATGGAAAAAATTATGACTTTATTAGTAAAACACCTAATATTAGATCTAAAGTTAATCTAGGACACATTATAGAAACTAATAATGAAGGTAAATACACAACTAAAGAGATTATAGACAATATAAAAAATAAGGAAGTTGAAATAGATAGTGACATATTTGAATAAAGGTGTGATTGTATGGCTATTAGACTTACTGAAAATGATTTGGATTTTATGCTTGCACTTGCAAGAAACGGATTCCTCACAGTTCAGCAAATTCAAAGCCGATGGTTTAATAAATCATATGTATATTGTATGAGAAGATTAAAACAACTAAGAGATGAAAAATATTTAGCAAAACCTATTTTTCTAGAAAGATATGGTAGTGGTATTCATTATCTAACAAATTATGGTTTATCTTTTGTGAATGATTACTTTGGATATGAATATAAAAATTATTCCAAAAGCAATAAGATAAAACATTTTATATCTTGTGGGGAGTTTTATTTAAACTTCCCTTATCCGTTACAAGAATATAAGATGGAATTTAATCTTAAAACTTTTATGCCCGATATATATTTAAAATACTATCACAATAAAGAGATTAATCTATTAGTTGAAATAGACAATACAGGTAAGACTAACTCAATTAAGCAAAAGGTAACTAACTATACTAATTATTTAGAATCAAAAGCATGGGAAAGTGATTTTAATGGTAAGTTTCCAAAATGTTTAATAGTTTCAAAAGGTAATTTCAACATTAAAAATTTTAATAGTAGAATTCCGTTTGTTATGATTAATTTTAAGCAATTAGACGAGTTAAAGTTTCTATTATAAGGGAGAGGATGGTATTAAATGAATATATCAAAAAAACAATTAGTAACTCTGGGTATTCCTGCTTTAATATGTGTTGGTTGTATTTTACTTGACACTGACTTAGCTTTTGCAGAAGAATTAAAAGAAGTTGATATAAAAACTATTAGAATGTATATGGAAGAATATTTATCTAGTGGAAAATATGACTTTCTCGGTAGAGGTTATGATAAAGAATTTTTTAAACTAATTAAAGAATATGCAGGTATGAATCCATTTAAGCAATTAGCTGCTGATATAGGGACATTTGATCTTCAAGCTAGAGCAACTAGTAAAGTAGTGGAAACAAATAGTGAATTATATATGGTATTAGGAAGTGGTTATGGTTTTAGATTTGTATCACCTGAAGCAAAAGTAAAATTTCTAAAAATGTCTGGAAAGATGTTAGCTAATATGTTTAAAACTACAGCGAAAATATTTTTCAGGTAGGGTGATGTGTTTAACCCTACCTTACAAATATAGACAGTACAGACAATCCCCAAAAGATTGCCTCTATACCGTATATATCATCACTGAAGAAGGAGTAATATTTCTTTTTATATGGGTATAGCCACATTATACCTGTTTTATTAAATGTATCACCAAGTAAATGTAAAATGTAGCCCCATGCAAAGTATAAATATAATTGTGGTGCTGATATAAACGGTATAAACCATAATGCTAATGCTGGTAATGTGTGCATAAATCCTCTATGTTTCATTAATGAAGCAAATACGTTGTATCTGCCTAAAATAGAAAAAGGATGGTCTATATCAGGCACTAATGATCCTAATGCAATAATACAAACTGCAAATAAATTAAAAGGGAAAAATACATTGTATAATGCAACTGCAAATAAAATATGTGTATATCCTTTGAAGATAATCATCTCCTTTATAAAAATATGTAGTTGAATAGTTAGTTTATTTAGTGGTTGAATGATAGTTGATTTTTAGTATATCCTAATCAACTAATCAATATACTAGAAGATTGGCTAAATACTAATATTTATAACCTTATATTGGTTTTAGTAACAAGTAGGATAGTTGTTGTTGTGATATAAGTATATGTTTTATTAAATACATAATAAAACATGGGGGGGTTGGGGTGAGAGAGGTGGTTTGTGGGCGGGCGGCGGCGTGGCTAGTTCAGGATTGCTGTCGGCTCACCAAAATCCAATTTTGCAAAAATTTATTTTTATTTCTTTTCAAGTTTCTATTCTTATTATGTGTAGATTTAAAATTATTATTCATGAAAATTATGGAAATTTTTAAACAAGGGAAACCTTGCTATTTTTATTGTTTTATAAGTTCCACAGGAGATGATTTAAGCAAATAAATACCACATATGAGGAAATGGTCGAGTTCAGAATTTAAGTTGATTGTGGGCGATATCTCGTAAAACCTGATTTTTAGGACTAGTGTTTCCAACGGTTACAGAAGGCAATTTTTCATCGAAAATCATCCCCGACCCTAATAATTTGATAGGATTAAATGAGTAAATGAATTATAAAAACAGTTGACAAGATTTGGTATATATGATATTCTATATATGAGGGAGTAGGTTTATTTTTAAGAAAGGAGTGATTTTATTGAGGGTGTGTAAATAAATTATAAAATAAGGTGTATAATTTCAAAGGAGAGTGGACGAGTGAGTAAAAAGTATTATATTTATAAGTTTGTTGATAAAGAGGAACATGTTTTATATGTAGGAAAATCAAAGAATTTAGAACAAAGAATTTCGGATCACCTGAGGAATAAAGACTGGATTAAAGAAGGATTTAAAATATACATAGCAAATACAATTAGTCAAACTGATATGGATATCTATGAACTATATTATATTAATAAATTAAAACCTATATATAATGTGGCAAACGCATACAATATTGAGTTTTCAATTAACTTAGCTGATTTAGACTTTTCTCTTTATAAAATAATAAATCAAGATGATATACCAAAGCCAAAAGAAGAAGAAAAGACATTTAAAACCAATACCATTGATTACGGAGATTACGAGGAAGAAGAAGGTTTTGATAATCAAATAGGATATGTGTTAAACAAACATGTTTATAAGAGATTTGATAAGTATTTAGGTGATTTAGATTTCTTGAAAGGATATGAATTTGAATATTCGGATTGTGGACATGAAAGTTTAAGATTTACATTTTTATTTGAAAACGATAAAGAAGTCATTATTAGAATTAATGGAGATTGTGGTGATTTGTTCTTTGCAAGTGATGAATTATATTATTCGACTATAAAAAATACATTAATTGAAATTTTCAATAATGGAATAATTAAAGATTTAGTACCATGCCAGCTAACTATTGATAAAAGTAATAACGTCTCTTTAATAATCTATAGAGAAGAATATAACTGGTATAATACATATGTTTTAAGAAAAGGAGAGTGATATATTATTAATTTAAATAATATAGAAATAGGTATGATACTGAAGAACTATAAAGAGCTATGCAAGGTATTAGAAGAGCCTACAAAAACTGGTAATGCTAAAAAGGCTCAGTTAAGTTGGTTTGAGAAACACTTTACATATAAAAAAGAGGGACATAGGTTTATTATTACTGATATATTTAATACTGAAATTCAACCCCCGCCAACTCAAGGTGGTAGTAATAATCAGATTGAATATACTAAAAATATCGAGGTTCTAATATTAGATATACTCTCACAAAACAAGAATAATGGAAAGATATTTCTAAGTAAGAATAAGCTATTTCATTTGCTTGAGATGGTGAATGCTAATTACTTAGACACAAATAGGAGAATCCCCAAACTATCTAAATTTCTAGATATAGATGAAAATAGTGTACAGGAATGGTTCGATACAACTGGCGGACTATTAGAACGAAATCTTAATTCAGCATTAAAAAACTTAGCAAGTCAATCACTTATATTTTGGAGTAGAGAAATTACGGTCTGCAAGGTTGTAGAAGTTCCTGATAGCGAGTATTTAGTTAGGATAGTACATAGAGATAAAGATGGAGAAGAAAGGTATGAATATGAAAAACACGTGAAAACACGACAAGTTATACAAGAAGCTACTGACAACGAGAAGAAATTTATACTTAAAACAGAGAGAAATGTAATGGATATATTAGAATGTGACAATAAACAAGAAGTTATTGCAAAGGGATTATGGAATGATTTTGAAGATAGAGTTAAACACATAATCAAAGAGGAATATGGTATAATTTACTATTTTCAATCCTATAAAATTCTATTTAATCCAGAACATATACTTAGAAGGCAAAATCAAATAAATAATATGTTATTAAATAATAAAGATAGAAGACAACAGAAGGAAGTTCTTAATACATCAATTATAGAAAGAATTGAAGATAATGCAAAATCAAGACAAAACAAAGCATTAAAGAATCTTGACTCGGACGATTGGTTTCAAGCATATGATACTAAACAATTAATGCGTGGATCAGATAAATACATAGATGATAATAAAAAGCTAAGTGAGACATTGATTAATAAAAAAGCTAAAGACATAAGAAGCGATGTTAGAAAAGTAAAATTAGAATAGGTATAAATAAATTATAAAATTTGTCCGTTGAACTTTCTATAATATATACTAATAACGAAAACTTCAAAGGACAAATTTTTGTGTATTAAAAGTTATAGAATATATACTAAAAAACATAGACAAATCAATAAGATAACGGTGGATTGGATTGTTATTGCAGGGAAGAAGGTATATTTATTATAAATTGCTTTGTCTTGTGCGTCCTTAGAGGAAAAACACCTCTAAGTCCACACGAATTATTTTATTAATTTCATATATAGATTAACATGAAGTAGATTGATTAATTTCAGTCTACTTTTTTTATTTGCTATATAATTATATATAGATTTA
>DAIMMR010000322.1:0-4635 GCA_036720575.1 Clostridium sp. | reverse complement strand
AAAAAATGCCTTGGAAAGACTGCTAAATCTCCAAAGCACTTAAAAAAATCCTAATAGCCCTATTTATTAATAGTTTTAGGGTCAAGGTGTTTGCACACCTTGGCTTTCAAATACCTATATATATTATACCACATTTTACGCTTAATTTTCATATCTGTTTATAAATTCCCATAACATACTTTAAGTTTCCGTAATGCACCTGAAATGCCCTCAAATGGGGATAAGTTTTGAGGATTAAGGGTTTTGGAGAACAATGTTGTTATATTCCATAGTGAATTAAATACTTGTTTCCTGTTATAGCCTCAGTTATTTTTTCAGTGAGAAGTTGAAGTTCTTTTGCCTTGAAGTGATTATTTGCCTTTATAATAATATCCCTGAATTGTTTGAGGGATTCTGGAGGGATAAGCGTCACACCGCAATAATCTAATCCAGTACCTGGCTGGGTTGTAACCTGAAAATATGTCTTTATTGCCATTAATTCTTCATTATACTTTATAATTAATTCTTCAACTAAATCGTCGTTGACAGAAATACAATTATATTTTTCAGGTTCATAGTCACTATACCATTTGTTTTCTTCAAAAGAATCTATTATTCCAAACTCATGCTTTTCCAAATTATTACTCCCACACAAGTATGTATAACCTCTTAATACATATTTCTATAGAAAGTTTTGACCTAAATAATCTCTGAAAAAATTTCATGTATATTGCCATCTGGGTCTGCAAATAATGCTGTTCTTTGATTCCAGGGCATATTTTGAGGTTGATGAACAGGAGTTGCTCCCATCGTAACCAACTTTTCAAATGCTTCATCTACTTCATCAGGATTTTCACATGGAAAAGCCAATTCAAAAGCCTGACCAACTACTTTTTTCCTATACTCATCACTATATGAATACATAACATTTCTCATACATATAGCAAATCTTACTCCATTATTTTCAAATTCAACATAATTGCCAAGGTCATTTTTAATTCTAAATCCAAGGACTTGATTATAAAAATTTCTCATCCTGTCAATTTCGTCTGTCCAAATTGTAATAAGGTTAATCTCTGCTTTCATTATAGGTTTCTCCTTCTTAATTTCTCGCTTGTAGTTCGTAATATAAGTTCTATACAAAATGATTTTATTACTTAACAAGAAGGATTTCTGTTTCAGAAATAAGTTCCTTAAGCATATTTATCCCTTCTCTTGTAGTATCTCTATCAGCGGAAAGTAATGTAATAATCTTATCTATTCTATTTTTATAATCCCTGGGCTTTATAATAAAGCCATCAATCGTTCTGACCGCTTTTTTCTCATTAATGCAGTATTCTTCATTCAAAGCAAATAAAACTTGATTTAAGCAAGAAATACTTCTGAAACAATGTCCACATACATAATAAATGTCATCCTTATCGACATTATCCTCAGCAAACATTAAGGAAAAGGAGGCCTCAAACATAAAATATTGAACTATTGCATCTTTTAAAGTTTGAGGATATGGCTTGGTTCTGGATTTTAATTCTGAAATTTTACCCCTAGGGTCAACAAGTATTTTGCAAACGGAAATTTCGCCCATATACATTACATTTAAATATGCATGGGGATGACCAGTTTGGTAATGAGCAGATACTTTTCCTGACAAACAATCATCAACAACCTGAGACACCCTTTTTATGTCACGTAATATAAAGTCTACATGATATCCTTTAACAACAAGCCATCCGCCCGCATTTACCCAAGGTCCCCATCCACCTATTTGTGTAATTAAATTTTCTCTATGCTCATCATCTAGTTTTGAAGCAACCTTGCCTAATTCTCTGATATCAAAGCCCTCTGTTTCGTCATAGTATATTCCGATATCTATGTCGGACTTTTCATGATTGGTACCTCTTGCTCTTGAGCCTCCTAAAACTATACCTATAATGCCTGGTATGCCTTCCAATTCTCTGGTGATTTGATTCAAAATATTTTCTACCATCGCAGCACTCCACCTCCGCCTTCATTTTGTTCTAATATAACTTCTTTCTTGCTGACACAAGCAGCATCATCGGCCGGCGCAGTTCATCCCGCATCCCAGGTACTGTGTTGAGCATATTTTCTGCAGGCTTTGGTTCGACAACACCTGTTATTTCAAAGCCTATTTTTATGAGACTGTTTAAGTATGTAGTAAGTGTCCGATGATATTTAATAACTTCCTCACCTAGAAATTTAGCATTGCGAATGCCTTCTGTGAAATAATGGTCAACTGGCCAATGCAGAATATTGCCCTTATCATCATAATACCAATCCTGAGGGCCTTGGGCAGTAAAAATGGGATGCTCTACAGAAAATATAAAATCTCCACCCCTTGAAAGGCATTTATATACTCTATCTAAAACATCCTCAAAGGATTTAATATAGTGAAGCGCCAGGGAACTGATAACAACATCAAAGGATTCTTCAGGAAAATCTATGTCTTCTATTGGCATACAGATATACTCGATATTTCCACACTTTGTTTTACTCTTTGCTTCACTTAACATTTTTTGTGAAATATCAATTCCAATTACTGACCTGGCACCGTTCTCTACAGCATAGCGACAATGCCATCCAAACCCGCAGCCTAAATCCAAAACCCTTTTATCTTTGAAGTCAGGCAGCATATTTTTCAGTTCATGCCACTCCCCCGCACCTTCAAGACCATTTTTCGACCTATCCATATTACTATATTTATTAAAAAAGGTGTCATCATCGTATTTGTTTTGTTTCATTATAAATTTCCCTTTCTATCTATTTGTTCTTCTTTTCATTTCAAGTTATATGCAAACAAAAACACCCTATCCTCCTACTTTGACGTTTTGTCTCGATATGCAATCAGAGTAATTGCATTTAATATGATAGTAACAGTGAGAAGAATAATAGCGGCAAACGCCGCAGCACCAGTAGTGTCCATAAGAGCAGACCAGTCCTCAATCTTTACTAGATGGTAGCCATAAAGAATCTGGAAACATAGTGAAATAGCACAAGCGCTGATGCTCATAATAGAAAGAAAAACCCAATTCCTGTTGCCATGATTCTTATATCGCATAAGATTGACAACAGGAAGTATCCAGGCAATTACTCCAAGCACTAGGCTACCAAGATTAAGCAAACCAATCATAACATATCCCCCTTTTAGATTTTTTGGACAGCATAAATAAGAGTTCACCTTTATCGCAGCCGATGTCAAGGCAAGTATTAACATTATCTGGAATAAGTTTCATGAGTTGTTTGAAATAACAGTTATTATGATTCCATTTTGGGTCATCAAGTTCTGATATTTCATTGAAATCATTTTTCACAACATTATAATCTTCCACCTTCATACCCCCATAATAGTTACTGACGCAATATTATGTCCAATTCTTGATAATACAGATTTATATAAACCCAAAGAGCCTACTGCGGAAGAATAGGTTTTCACACGGTCTACTAATCCTTAATTGCAATTACTATTATAAATTAAAAGAATAAAGCGAACTGATTTACTTCTTACCATTGACAATTTCTATAGCCGCTTTACCTGTCATATATTCGATTTTGACTTCAATTAAACATACTCTATCCCATGCTCTTTCGATTTCCTGCTGTCCTTCTTCAATATGGTCAGGCGAATATTTTTCAATTAAACTTTCGAGAGCATATCGTTTCTCAGAGTCGTCTGTAAGAATCCTTGCTCTACCAAAGATAGAAACACTTCTAAAATGAGTAGTAAAAGTTTTTTGTATTACTTCATCTTTTTCTATTACACAAAATGACACCTTATCATTCCTTTTTATACTGTCAATCTTATGCCCCTCTTTTGCGCTATGAATGAATATTTTGTCGTCTTTTAAAGCGTAACTTACTGGAACGGTATACGGGTAACCATCGTCGCCAATTACACCTAAAACTCCAGAAGTACATGACTTTAGAATCTCAATTGTCTCTTCTTTGGATAACAACTGTTTCTTCCTTCTCATTTCTCTGAACATAATCACACATCCTTCTAATTCTTTCGCTATTTTGGTTTTTATCATTTTTTCAATTCTAAGGCTTAGACATTGTAATAGATTTATAATAACTTTGCTATCCGTAATATACTACTTGTTATGACCTTAATATAACATAACTCTATTTTTATTTAAATACAATTTTGCCACTTATGAAATTACTTTTCTATTTTAAATTATTGTTCTTTATAAAAATAGAAATAAGATAATACGATATAAAGCAGGAATAAAAGTCTGTTAGAATCCAAGGTTTATGACTTATTTATTTAAAGGCAAGTAACATAATTGCATTTCTATTCTTGTATCAAGAAATATTTAATTTTCTTTGGAAGTTCATTTTCTTCCTTGGTCAATGGGATTTTATATTTTTATCTATTATGCATTGAACTATCTAACACAACTTTTTCATTTTTAACACGACTTTTTTATTTTTAACACAAGTTTTTTATCTTTGACACAACTTTTTTATTTTGCCCCTTATCCCTTAACCCTTTTTAGAATAAAACTTAATCCTAACTATGTATACACATAAAAAACTCATGTCAAAACCCAACACCCCTCAACCCCTTGTCCCATCTATCCTTAACCATATTTACCTATTTTCTTCCAGATAAAAAAGTCATGTCAAAAATCACCC
>DAIMMR010000321.1:0-4639 GCA_036720575.1 Clostridium sp. | reverse complement strand
GTTAAAAAAGGCATAAACGTTACAGAAGTTAAATATATATTAAAATATTTAATGGAAACCGGACTTGTAAAATCCATGGATATGGTAGAGTTAAATCCTAGATTGGATGAAAATGACAAAACCTCTAATCTATGCATAGATTTGCTTTCCTGGACTTTTCAGCATTTAAAATAAGAAAGGGACATATGCCCTTCCTTATTTTAAAGCAAATTTAAAAATTCATTTATAAACTCGTCTGCTTCTTTTAGCTTTTCCTCATTAGGTACAAATTTGAATCTAAAGCCATTAGCTACCTTAAATTTTAATGACTTTAATCTTTCTGTGAGCATAGGCACACCTTCACCGCTCCATCCATAAGAACCAAATGCACCAGCTGCCTTTCCTCTATTTGTTATAGCAGACACAAGTGAAAGCATATCCCATGCAGGTTTCACTGCATCCTGGTTTATAGTAGGTGAACCCACTAATATACCTGAAGCTCCTTCAATGAGAGAAATAGCCTCTTCCATAGGAATAGAAGTTATTTCATGTGCTTCTGCCTTTATTCCTCTTGAATTAATTACATTTTCTATATATCTGGCAACTTTTTCCGTATTTCCATAAGCTGATATATAAAATATTTGAACATTTTTTTCTTTAGATTCTGTAAGAGCCCACTTTCTATAGGATTCAATAGATTTCTTTATATCATCTATATGAACAGGTCCATGGCTTGGGCCTACCATATCAAAATCTAAATTCTTAATTTTATCAAGTCCCATAAGTACAAATTTTTTAAATGGTCCCATTATTACATCAAAATAATATTTCATCTCATGATCATAATCAGCTGAATTATCAGTAATTGAAGTTTTAGGGCAATAGTGACATCCTAGAAAATCACAGGTAAATAATACTTTCCTATTTTGTATATAAGTAAACATCGTGTCAGGCCAGTGTAAATTTGGTGACTTTATAAATTGCAAATTAGTCTTTCCAAGACTCAATTCATTCGGGGCTTCCATGCTCTTAAATTCTTTATTTGTTATATCCTTTAAATACATCAAGGCTGCTTTAGTACCTACTACAACAGCTTCAGGATATAAGTCAATGAGTTTTGCAAGTGATCCACTATGATCAAGTTCTGTATGCTGTACTATTATGTAATCAATATTTCTTTTACCTATTACACCTTTTATATTTGATATATATTTTTCAAAAAAAACATCTTTATCCTTTACAGTATCTATTACTGCTACTTTTTCATCATCAATTAAATAAGAATTATAAGTACTTCCTTCTTTGGTATTCATTATTATGTCAAAGATTTTTAGTTCAGGATCTTTTACACCAATCCAATAAATATTTTCTTTTAATTTTACATTTTCCATAGTCATTCACCATCCTATTTTTTTAATATGAATACATTTATATTTTATCTAACTATTGATATTTTATCATATAATTTTAAAAATGCAAAACTAAATATTTGGTAATAATAATTATTACTTTAATTTATAGATAGCGTTGTATTGACAAAATTAAAATTACAACTAAACATTGTTAATAAGTTTAGACTTTTTACCTGAATAAAATATATATTCCATATGAAGTGCCCTTGTAAGAACTACATATAATATCTTTCTATCAAGTTCATTTTCACCATAATTTTCTTCGCTGCAATTGTAAATTACACTGCAGTCAAACTCCAATCCCTTTGTCATATAAGATGGAATTATTATGTTTTCAAAACTTAAATTATTGTCATTTTCCCTTACCAGATTCCAACTATAAGAACTGTACTTTTTTAAATACTCTCTGATTTTCTTACACTGATCATAGGTTTTACCTATAACAGCTATGCTTTTCTTGCCTGTACTGTAAACTTCCTCTACAACTCTATCTAAAGCATCACCAAATTCTCTATTATTTTTAAATTCTATTACTTGTGGTACTTTCCCATGCCTAAGCACTGGTACTGCAGGTTTTAAATTATTTTTCTGAAGCTTAAGAACCTTATTTGCAAATTTTATTATTTCCATGGTAGAACGATAACTGTGTTCAAGTTGAGTATATTTTGCATTAGAATCAAATACATCTTCTATTAAATCTTTCCAACTAGTTGTTCCCTTATAATAGTATATTCCCTGTCCTAAATCTCCAACTATAGTCATGGAATCATTTATGCTAATTTCTTTTAAAATTGTCATCTGAAAAGCACTATAATCCTGAGCCTCATCTACTACAATGTGCTTGTATTTAAACTTTTTAGAAACTCCTTCTATTTTAAATTTCAAGTAACAAAGAGGAGCCAAATCATCACTATCTATTACTTTTTTTTCTCTATTTTCCTTTACTTCCTCTTTTATATTATTCCATATGTTCTTCGAAATATTTCCCTTTATAATTCTATCAAATACTTCTTTGTCATTTAAAAACTCTTCATAAAGATTTTCTGTATCAATCTCACTCCATCTATTAAAATAATCCTCAAAAGCCTGTAGTGCCCTATTTTTAGTGTCTTTCTTCTTTTTGTCTCTTTCATTGTATACACTTGTGAGTGTCTTTCTCCTATCCGGACCATCCTCCATACTTTTCTTTAGTCTTGCAATCATATATTCATAATAAAAATCTATTTTGTCCATTATTTTATTTATCTTATCATCTATCTTTAGCAGAAAATACCTCTTTATCTCATGCTTCCTATTATTTATAGGCAGATGTTTCATATCACTTGAATACAATCTACGTATTTCTTCTTTATTAAATAGGATATAATTATCTATCTTTATATCATCAATATTTACATCTCTTTCTTCTATATATTCTATATACTTATCAATTAAATTTTTATATAAAATGCTTCCCCTAACACGACTGGATTCAAGTGTGTTTTCTACACCACTGTATTTTTTATTTTCTATTATGCTGGACAGTTTTTTATCTTGGGTATATACTTTGCTTTTTAAATTCAACATCTGGCAGCACATTTTTTCAAAGGTTACCTGTTTGACTTTTTCTATGCCTAAATTTGGAAGTACATCTGAAATATAATTTAAAAATAATTTATTAGGGGCTACAACTACAATATCTTCCCCTTGAATTTTACCTTTATATCTATAAAGTAAATAGGCAAGTCTATGAAGTGCTACTGTAGTTTTTCCAGAACCTGCAGATCCTTGAACTACAAGTGAAACATTTTTTTCAGTTCTTATTATATTGTTTTGTTCCTTTTGTATGGTAGCAACTACATCCTTAAGTTTGCTATTTGCACTTTGTTCCAAATTTATTTTTAAAAATTCATCTACCAGAACATTTTCACTTTCATCCCCAGACTGGAGTATTATTTCATTTATTCCTTCATCAAAAGCATCTCTTAATTTTCCATCTTCAATCAAGAACTTTCTCTTTAAATTAAGTTCTCCATTTATTATACCTTGAGGAGATCTATAAAAAGTTTCTCCTGAAACTCCACTATAATAAAGATCTGCTAAAGGAGCCCTCCAGTCAATTACCTTTTCATCGCCTTTTTCCATATCTCCAAGTCCAAATTTTCCTATATAGAAAGTCTCTTCTTCTCCCTTGTACTCTCTAAAATCTACTCTTCCAAAATAAGGCTTATTCTTACTTTCCATATATTTTTCAAGGTTCTTATGAGTTATATTATATAGCTTTTCTTTTGTTTCTAATTCTTCATTATATTTGCCTCTAGATTGTTTTCTAAGTCCATCTATAATTATCTTTAACTTTTCATCTTCCGAATTTACATTTTTAATCTGAGTATCTATCCAATTCAAGGTTTCTTCTAAATGTTCTTTTTCATTTTCTATATCTATAACATTTATAGCCATATCTCTTCCCTCCCATATACTATAGAAGTCTATAGTTTTTACAATAAATATACAAGTACAAAAGTAAATTTTATATTTAATAACACCGTATGTCAAGATAGGAAGGCCTTGTTTCGCGTCTTATCTAAAAATTTCCTTTATTGATTGTTTAAGCAAATAACTGTATAATTTAAATATACTTACTTAGAGGAGGTAATACATTTGGCCGTAAGAGAAATATTGAAGTTTGGTGATAAATTACTTAGAAAAGTCAGCAGAAAAGTGAAAAATATAGATGAAGAAACTTTAGGTATTGTACAAGATTTGAAGGATACTTTGTATGCTAGTTCTGGAATTGGATTATCTGCTCCACAGATAGGGATTCTTAAAAGAATAATATTTATTGATTTGAGAAAAGAAAATACCAATCCTGTAATCTTAATAAACCCTAAAATAGTGAAAAAAATGGGTAGAAATGAAGGCCCAGAAGGCTGCCTAAGTTATAATGGATATGAGGGTATTGTAGTTAGACCTAAAAAAGTAATTGTATCAGGCGAAGATATAAATGGAAATGAGATTAGATACAATGCAGAAGGAGTATTTGCTAGGGCTTTTTGTCATGAAATAGATCATCTAGATGGGGTTTTATATACAGATAAGGCAAAGAAAATATACAAAGTAGATGAGTTCTAATTAGGCTCTTAAGATCTAATTAAAAATTGAGAATTAAAAATTAATAGATCAACTTTTGCAGTTTAAGTAAATTGTGAAACAATTTTTTAAAGAACAAAGTTCAAAGTTCAAATATCAAATAAGGATAATTTTCTTCC
>DAIMMR010000320.1:0-4661 GCA_036720575.1 Clostridium sp. | reverse complement strand
TCAGCTTTACGACAAGAAGGCTCAATGCCTAAGGATATACAAAATTGCCTATAGAACTCAGTAGTAGTTACAGTAGTAAGACAAAGATATATGACCTTTGTCAAATTAGGGTTTACCTTTTTAGCAAAACATCTTAAGGCAAAAGTTTTTCCACTACCAGGTGAAGCCGTAAATAAGTCGATTCCTTTGCTTTCATTAAGATAATCAAGTCTTGATATCATCTCTTTTAAGTCCTTTGAAACATAAGCATCTTTTTCTTTTATACCTTTTTCAAACGGATTCATTGTCATACCATAAAATTGTCTAAACATTATTTAACACCATCCTTCGAATAATCTATAGTAAATGAATTTTTACGTTTAGTCTTACCATTTTCAACTTTGTTTGTTTTTCTAATGCTGTATTTAACATTTTCATAATATACATAAGCATTGTCCATATCATCAGGTAAATACCTTACTTCAATTTTCTGTCTTATAAACTGCATAGGTACATCATAAGATACTTTATCAATACTTATGGTTGAGTCATTGTTGACTCTTCGTTGTACACGATTCATAAAGCAATTATCTAACCATTCACTGTCAGAAACTACTTTAACACGAGCCAAATCGCCCTTATATCTATCAATAGGGCGCTGAGACGTAGAGGAATGCATGTTGTATTATGTTTGTTTATATAAGCAAATAATTCATCATTTAACTCTGACAATGAGGATATAGATTCTACATCTAAAGCATTTAGCCATCTACTTTTCAATGTTCTAAAATTTCTTTCCACTTTTCCTTTTGAAGCTCCATCTCTTACCATAGTGTGGAGTTCTACTATTCCAAGAGAGCCGCAGATAAGACTTAATTGTTCGTTTTTATATGGAGAACCGTTGTCCAGATAGATTTTATTAGGTATGCCATATCTGGCTACAGCTTCTTTAAGTACTTTTTGAAAATTATAGGAATTATCATTGTAAAAGAATCTACCACCAACTATTAGCCTAGACTTATCATCTATTAGCATAATTATGTACGTCCTCCTACGCTCACCATTTTCAGTTATATATGGTCCATAGCATGTATCACCCTGGTACATGCCAGTTGCAAATTCCTCTTCAAAAGCTTTTCTATCTTTCATATTGATACATCTAGCCGATTTAAGATCATTATTTTTTATAAACCTTTGAACTGTAGATAAAGATACGTCTTTTTCATTGATGAAGCCATCTTCGATAAGTTTATGATATATAAGAGTAGAATTAATTTTAGGAAATGTATTTTTTAGTGTATATATCTGTTCTATGGCTACATCAGCTAACTTTCTAGTTTTTCCTATATCGCTACGCGTTTTCGGAAGAAGGGCATCAAAACCAAACCTATTATAGTCTGATTCCCAATTCGATAGTGTTCCTGGGCTATACAAAACTGTATTACCATTAGGTAATTTTACAGGAGAGGTAGAAATACGCCTATAATAAGCAATTTTAGATTTATCTGTAAAGGTATTATTTATAGCAGGTACTATTAGATCTAATCTAATAGATGCTATTTCAATCATTTCTTTGTTATTCACTTAACATCACCTCTAAAAAAATGGTATCACATGGGTATTTTGATGGCCATTACCGTATTAAGTGGTATGTCCAAATTAGAATAAAGAATATATGCTTATAGCTAAATTATGACGTTCTTTGAAAAAATGATAAGTCATTCCGTTTGAAAAATTCTATTAGGAAATCTTCAAGTTTCTTAAAAGTACTATTTATGATATTTTGTAGAAAACTTAGGTTAGAAGTGAGATTATCTTCTAAAAGACCAAGCCATAGCTGTTTATGCTCTTTAAAATTATTTAAAATTCGATAGAATGTAGATATAGCAATGTCATAATGTTCACACATAGATTCTACTGAGTTAAATTTACATACAAGATAGTCATGAATGACAGACACAATAAATTTAAAGCTAAATGACATATAAGGCACAATTACCGAAGGTAGGATGGCATGGGTATGTCCACATGATGAGCAAATATATCTAGATATGGTTATTACATTATTATGAACTCCATTATTATCATAAGTCACAAGATGGCGTTTGTAAGATGCAAATGGAGAGAATGCGTGTTTAGCTCCACAAAATGGGCATATCAATGCATCTATATTAAGCGTTTTCATATGCTCATCAAAAATATTTATCTCATTTTCAAAAGAAATTTGTTTAAAACACTTGCATAGTTGTGAAAATAATCTTATCATAATAATTAGTTGTAAGAGCTATCGCTCTTATTTTAAGGGAAGAACTTTTGCTTTGGTTGGCTTGGAGTTCTTCCTTTTCCTTTCTTCAGTTTTAATTATAATAATAAAAAAATCTTCTTATGATGTCAAGTCATTATGAGATTTTGTTTTAGCAATAATATGACGATTATAAATGCAATTAATTACTAGACAATCATTAGTTTCATAGCATTAATTTGACTTAGGATTGAAGTTTCATAAAGCTATATTTTGACGTACTACAACCTAGCAAGTTGCAGCCAATCATCCGGTAATTTGTTGCCTGAGGAACAGTAGCCTTCAGCAAATGCGTTATGCGTTTTTTTACCTATGTACTGCTGAATTTCTGGTGCCTTATTTCTAAAGAATTTTCCAATATCGCGATACCTGCTTTCTGCTAGAGCATATTCAAAATCAATGAAATAAACTTTTTCATTGGATATTAAAATATTACCATTTCCCAGGTCTCCGTGACAGAGTACGAAATTTTGGTCAATCCTGTTAATAAACTCTTTGTTCTTTTCAACGTATGCAGCGAGTTTTTCACGGCAAACACCTGCCAAATGCATTCCAGCTTTCCCTTCTAGTTTATCTAAAATAAGCTCCTTTGTACTTTTGACAGGTTTCACAATCTGAAGTTTCTTATCAAGCAATCCACTTTTTACATAGGTTTTCTGATAAATAATTGATAGCATTTCACTAATCTTATATACTTTCTCTATTGGATAAGCTTAGCTGCACCTCACGTATTCTGAAAATGTGTCGCCATCTATGTACTCTATGATTGCATATGATTTTCTGTCAATATTATAAAATTGGTGTAACCGTATTTCCTGTTCCATAGCCAACTCCTTAATAAATTACTATTTACAATATTTTATCTTAAATTGGAACTTTTACATCAAAACTCCAAATAAACTTATCCTTGAGAATCCTGATTCAAATATTCATGGACTATTATTTCAGCATTCTTATTTAAGTCTTCATCTCCATTTAGTCGAAGTACTTTACAAGATAACAAATTGGCCCATTGTGCATGCGTACGCATACATGGAGAACCATCGGTATCATATCTTGCTGAGTTATCAAGAAAACGGCAATGTCCTTCATACATATCACCGCCTTCCATAATTCTCTCCCCATATACTTTATATTCTCTCTTATTAATTCGAGCAATTCTAGTATCAATGGATGCAGTAATATGTATCGCTAAATCAAATAATGGAACAAATGGTGGATTAAAGCTATCCATTGAGCCTGCCATCACAAAATGAGTTCCTTTTGATATATCCGTCATTAATCTGTTGATTTTTTCCTCATGAGTATACATAACGGTAAAAGGTTTATCTGTATCTTTTCTCCAAATATAATCGTCTATATCAAAATACGGAAAATCAAGCTTTTTTGAAACCAATTTTCCCAATATTGTTTTTCCAGAACCAGCTGAACCAAAAATAATAATTCCTCTTGCCATTTCTTTTAACCTCCTTAACGCCAAATTACAATTTGTACAAAAATGCATCAAAAGTATAAATTATCCATCATCCCATCCAAGCAGCTTCCTCTCAAGCTCCTTAAAATCATACTGCCTACACTTTTCCCTAAATGCTTATAAAAATAGCACAGTATTTTGACATTCCAACAGATTACCTGCTTGGTAAAACTGACTATGTAAGTATAGATGAAATTAACTTTGAATATTTTTCTAAATATCTTTCAAATCAAAACATTAAAAAGCTTATAAAAAAATCAAGCTATAAAAGAACACTACTTAATATTTAATCCCTGTGATAATGTCACTCTTCCTAAACTTCCTCCTAAGAAAGAAATTCAGATATTTACCGTTGAGGAGGAAAAAGCTTTCATAAAATCTTTGGCTGACCATAGAAATAGAGCATTATTTATATTAGTTCTTGGTACCGGACTAAGGATTGGTGAGGTAGTTGCCCTTAAATGGTCTGATATAGACTTAAAAAATTGTGAACTTAAAGTTCAAAGGACATTTAAAAGAGTTCACCTTATAAATAATAAGTCATCTTCTCATAAGACTGCAGTAATAGAGCAGCAGCCTAAAACTATAAATAGTATCAGAACTGTAAATATACCATCAAATGTTGTGGAAGAATTAAAGCGGCATAAAACAAGGCAGCTTGAAGAAAAATTAAAAGCTGGTGAAATCTATAAGGATAATGATCTTGTGTTTCCTAATGAAAAAATAAAGGCAGTAGATAAGTTAAATGATTTGTTCGTCCTATAAATTCATAGGACGTCTTTTTATTTATGTTTATATATTCCTCTGTGGGTTGTGTTATTTTGCACTAAAAAAGGCCTTCACATACAAGTGAAAGCCTGCTATTGGTGCGTCAGAGAGGATTCGAACCCCCGGCACGCTGGTTCG
>DAIMMR010000319.1:0-4662 GCA_036720575.1 Clostridium sp. | reverse complement strand
GACTTATCTAATGTTAATTTGAGTGAATCCTCAATACATAGAGTAGAGTTTATAAACTGTAAGATCACAGGAAGTAATTTTACGGAAGCGTTTTTTAGAAATGTTATGTTTGATCAGTGTAGTGGACAATATACATGTTTTAGATTTACAGATTTCAAACAGGCAGTCTTCAGCAATTGTCAGCTCCCGTATGTTGATTTTTACGAAAGTGAATTTTCTAAATTAGAATTTAAGGATACTGATATTACACAGGGGCAATTCTGCAATACTAAACTAAAAGGAATGGATTTTACAAGCTGTAGGATTGATGGTATCGCTGCAGGTGTGGAAGATATTCGCGGCGCAATAATCTCATATACTCAGGCTGTTTCACTTATTAGCCTACTTGGAGTTGTGTTAAAGGAATAGTGTTTTTGTTTATTTTATGAATTTAGGAGATGTCCCATATGAATATAAAAAATAAAAGCATAAGGTAGGCATATTGGCAAAAATTTAAGCCACTAGTTGCATATTACAACAGTTTTATGTTACAATTAATTTGAGGTGGTGAAGATGAAATGGAAAACCAAGGAAGTAGCTATTTACGTGAATTAATAAGAATATTGGTGAGAGATTTAGGCATATTAGAAAAATCAGATACAAGCTGCTGTGGTGTAACAATTTCTCAATGCCATGCTATTGTAGAAATTGGAAGATCAGAAGAAATTTCCTTAAATGAACTTGCTAAGACACTGAATTTAGACAAAAGTACAATGAGCAGAACAATAAATAATCTTGTAAAAAGTGGATTGGTAATTAGAGAGATGCATCCAGAAGACAGACGATATGTAACTATAAAACTTACTGATGAGGGAATGGATACATTCAAAAATATTGAATCCAGAATGAAGGAATATTACAAAAATATATTTCAATCTATTCCAGACAATAAAAGAGAACAGGTACTTGAAAGCTTGAAATTGCTAACTGAAGCTGTAAATAAAAATAAATGTTGTTAGGAGGATCAATTATGAAGAAAAATATTAAGGGTCAAGTTAAGGCATATTATGGAGGTATAGCTAAAAAAGTAAGTGCTAAATCTGAAACTAGCTGCGGTTGCGGTACATCTTGCTGTGGTGATGCTGCAGGTAATTCAAATTTATATACAAAAGAATTTATAGAAGGGCTGCCTGAGGAAGCTGTCAATGCATCTCTTGGATGTGCTAATCCTGTTGTACTTGCAAATCCTCAAAAGGGTGAAGTTGTTTTGGATTTAGGAAGCGGTGGAGGAATAGATGTATTTATTTCATCTAAATATGTTGGGGACAGTGGCAAAGTCTACGGACTTGATATGACTAATGAAATGCTTGAGTTAGCAAATAAGAATAAAGAAAAAATGGGAGTTAGGAATGTAGAATTTATAAAGGGATATATAGAAGATATTCCCCTTAAAAATGAAACCATAGATGTCATTACATCAAATTGTGTAATAAACTTGTGTGAAAGTAAAGAAGCAGCATTAAAAGAGGCATATAGAGTTCTTAAAAATGGCGGCAGGTTAGCAATAGCAGATGTTGTAGTGCTTAAGGATATACCAGTAGAAATGAAGCAAAGTGTGGAAATGTGGGTTGGCTGTATTGCAGGTGCATTGCCAATTAGGAAATACAAAGAAATATTAGAAAGAGTGGGCTTTAAGAATATTGAAATAACACCGGTAAATATATACACCAAAGAGGTTATAGAAGATATTGCAAAGCAGAAAAATTTAGGTGATGTATACAGCAAAATAGATGCAGAACTTGTTGATGGTGCTTTTGCAGGAGCACATGTAAAAGCATACAAACTTTGAAAAATATAAATGGGAGCAGAGAAAGATGGATTATAAAATTGAAGATATGAAGAAAGAAGATTGGGAAGAAGTATCGAAAATATATTTAGAAGGTATTAATACAAAAAAGGCTACATTTCAGACACAGGTACCTGCATGGGAAGATTGGGACAGCAGCCACCTTAAATCTTGCAGATTAGTAGCTAGATTAGGAAATAAGGTGTTGGGTTGGGCAGCTCTAAGTCCAACTTCAAGCAGATGTGTTTATGCAGGTGTTGCAGAAGTCAGTATATATATAGGAGAAGAATATAGGGGAAAAGATATAGGAACTTCCCTTTTAAATAATCTAGTTAAATTATCTGAAAAAAATGGATTTTGGACTTTACAATCTGGAATTATAAAAGAAAATTCAGCAAGCATAGCACTGCATAAAAAATGCGGTTTTAGAGAAGTAGGTGTAAGAGAAAAACTGGGAAAGATGTGCAATAAGAAATGGTATGACGTAGTTTTAATGGAACGCAGAAGTTATACTGTAGGAATAGATTAGCTGTTTTGTGAGATCTATTATAAACAGAGTTCTTGGCATCAGATGGAGTTTTGACTCCACCTGATGTTTAGAAATCGTTATCCAGGGACGTAGCTGCTCTTTACTCCCACTTGGAGAAGTGGGAAGTATTAGAGCAGGTAGTCATCGGATAAATAATAAGGGGGTTATGATGTGAATAAATTACAAAATGCTGCTGCTAATTTTAAAGAAGGATTTCACTGCTCTCAATGTGTGCTGGAAGCCTTCAGTGAGGAATTAGGAATTGACAAAGAGTTAGCCTTAAAGATTTCTTCATGTTTTGGAGGAGGAATGTGCTTTGGTGAGACCTGTGGTGCTGTAACTGGTGCCGTAATGACTTTAGGTCTTAAATACGGAAATATTAAAGCAGATGATAAGGCGGCAAAAGAAAAAACATATGATGTTACAAGAGCCTTTTGTGAGAAATTTAAAGAACTTAATGGTTCCATAGTATGTAGAGAGCTTCTTGGAGTTGATTTTGCTCATAAAGAAAATAGAATGGTGGCAAGAGAAAAAGGGTTATTTAAAGAAAAGTGTCCTAAGTATGTTGAAGATGCGATCAATATAGTGGAAACTATGCTGTAGGAAAATTATATACTTTATAAGTTAAGACCTCCCGTAATGGGAGGTCTTATGCAAAAAAGGTTAATTACTTCACTTCTAAATTTAACTCTCTGGCTATTATTTTCGCTGATTCTTCTGCAACCTCTCCTGTAAAGTAAATGCATTGTTTCATATGTTCTTCAGAACCAAGGGTCATATCTTTTGTTAAAACTCTGCAGCATAAGCATTTATGTTTATCTTTAAAAATATCATGCAGTTCTTTAGATAAAGCCATAGCTTTATTAACCCTTTCATCTTTGGGTTCGCATCTTCCGAAGAATAAACCTATTGCCATAATGCCTCCGGTTACTGCACCACAAGTACATCCAGATCCACCTATACCTACTGGAAAACCCGAAGCCATTTTTATAATGTCATCGGATACCGGCAGGTTAAATTCATCCTTAATTGTTTTTACTATTGATTCAGAGCAATAAAAATCCCCATTGCGGTAATAATTTTCTGCCGTAGTTTTTATTTTATGTAAGTCAATGATTTTATTCAATGTAATTTCCTCCTATAGTATTTTTATAATATTAAAGCCGCCATGTAATTTTAAGCAGTTTGATATAATTCCCCTCAATCATATATTAAATTCAATAAATTTCTCCTGCAATAATTATTAATTGTATTAATAAAAGGGCACTTTTGTATAAGCAAATGTTATAGGATTGCTTTGATATAGTACAATAAATAAAATCGTATTTAGAAAATGATAGGAACACTTTGTAATTAAATACATAAAATGTATGTATAGATTATCATTTATATATGGATATTAATTTTAATTGATAATGTTACATGTTTATTGACTGTATATAGATTATGGTTTATATTATATATAGATGATTATCTATATATGAGGTGATATAATGGACAAAAACTATGAAACTAATGCAAAGATATTTAAAGCTTTATCAGATTCCAGCAGATTAAAAATTCTTGATATATTATCCTGCGGTGAAAAATGTGCTTGTGAAATACTAGAAGGTTTTGATTTTACACAGCCTACTTTATCCCACCATATGAAAGTACTGATGGAGTGTGGACTTGTAATGTCTAGAAAAGAAGGTTTATGGACTTATTACTGTTTGAATAATAATAATGCAAACAGATTAATGTTATTTCTAATGAATATCATCACTGATACAGATGATTGTATTTGTAAAGGAAAAAGTAAACCTAATTGCTGCAAATAATAATTAAATTAAATAATAAAGGGAGCGATATTAAATGAGTAAAATAGAGATTTTTGATCCAGCTATGTGCTGTTCGACAGGTGTTTGCGGACCAAGTATAAATAAAGAACTTTTAAGAGTTTCAGCAGTTATAAATAACATGGTTAAAAAAGGTGCTAATGTAGTAAGGCATAATCTTTCAAGTGAGCCGCAGGCATTTATAGACAACAAGAAAATCAATGAATATTTAAACTCAAAGGGTGCTGATATACTTCCAATAACACTTGTTGATGGCGAAGTTAAAAAAATTAAGGAATATCCAACAAATGAGGAATTTGCGGAATGGTCAGGACTGTCTAAGAAAGAAATATCTAATGTAGCAATAAAAAAACCTACTAAAAGTTGCGGCTGCAGCCATAAAGGCTGCTGCTAGAAAGAAGGAAGGGATTAACCCATGATAAGGACTTTTAACTTGAATGATGTACATTTAACCAAATATATATTTTTTA
>DAIMMR010000318.1:0-4683 GCA_036720575.1 Clostridium sp. | reverse complement strand
AAAAAGAAGCTAAATATGCAATAGCAATTATTTTAAATACAGTGGTTAAATAAATGAAATCTATATTTGCCTTAGCAGCTAATTGCTGAATAAACTGAAGTACTGCTGTTATCTTTGCTATCATAAATAGGAATATAATTATTCCTGCAGCTATACTTATATAAACTGCTATGTCATCTCTGTTTCCTTTAAAAAAAAGTACTAAAAACAGTGCTATAAAAGCAAACGCTACTACCTTAATTATCTCCATGACTTTCTCCTAAAGTTGAAACATAGTTCTGACTGTAGTAAATAATTTATTTACTAAATTAATTACCATCATGAGCACAATTAAAATTCCTGCTAAATTAGTCACCACTGCATAATCACCTTTCCCACTGGCTTCTAAAACTTTGTTTATGAGTATAACAATCATACCCACTCCTGCTATTTTAAAAATTAAGCTTATGTCCATCATTTAATTATCTCTCCCTTTCATTTCTTATAAGAAATTTAATTAATGTGTACCTGCAGTTTAGACTAAAATTATCACCACCACTGCACCTAAAGAAAATCCAAGACATCTGTACATTTTCAAGTTTTTATTCATTGAAATTTCTGAAATTTCAATTTGCTTTTTTATATTTTCTAGGGCAAGTGAAAACATTCTTTTCTGTCCTTCTATATCTGATTCCCCAAGTGTTTTAGATAAATCTATCAGTGCACCTATATCTTCATTTTTCAAATTTAAAGCATCTTTTTTCTTTTTAAATGTCATATTAAAAGCCTCATATACACTGTCAACAGAATTTTCCTCTAAAATATGAGATATTTCTTCAAGCACCTCTTTAATAGGATTTACACTTTTAGATGCTGTATTTAAAATAGCTTCTGGTAATGGAGTATGTGTGTATATTATTTCGTTTTGAAGTTGATTGATACATCTTTGTGCTTCCCTCAATTGCCTAACTCTGCCTTTTAAATTTTCTCCCCATATAAATCCAATTCCAGTAGAAGCACATATTACCATAATACATCCTAAAAGCTTTAACATTTTATCCCCTCCATATTACTGAATTTTTAGGGAAATCATATATATATTCTACTGTTCCTGCACCTTTTCTATTGCTAAGTACTATACCCCTATTAAATACCTTGTTTTCAACTATTTCTTTAAAAACAGGTCTGTTATATAAATCCTCTATTCCATAGCCGTGAATAGTTATAATTAGACTTATCCCTGAATTTAAAGCAGTCACAATACTATCCATATCCTTGTAAGTTCCTATTTCATCACAGACTATAACTTCTGGAGACATGCTCCTTATGGCCATTATTATTCCCTGACTTTTGGGACATCCATCTAATATATCTGTTCTGACACCAACATTTAACTGGGGAACTCCGTTAAAACAAGCTCCAATTTCACTTCTTTCGTCTATAACGGATACTTTCTTTCCTGTCAGTCCTATGTCTTTAACGCCCTGGGAAATATTCCTTACAATATCTCTTACTAAAGTGGTTTTTCCACACTTAGGAGGTGAAATTATTATGGTGTTTATTATTTCATTTCCTTTTGAAATAAATTTCATGATTGAATCCGAGCAATTAACTACTTCCCTACATATTCTGATATTTAAAGATGCGATATCTTTTATAGTTTTAACTTCATCTTTTTCTATAACACATCTTCCGCATATTCCTACTCTATGTCCACCTTTAATAGTTATATATCCCTGTTTAATTTCTTCTTCAAAAGCATATATGGAATAATTACTCATTCTTTTAATTATTGTCTTTATATCTTCTAATTTAGGGATATACTTGCATACAATTTCCCTTTCACCTAACTGAAGTATCAAAGGCCTATCCGCCCTTATCCTTATTTCTTGTAAATTAGGGGATTCTATTAAATCACCTAGGGCAACTTTTAAATTTTCAGGTATAATGTTTAAAATTTCTTTAGTATCTATCTCTCTCATCTCCTTTATTTCTTTATATTAATTCCTATTTTGATTATGTGAAAATTATTCCACATAAATAGAAATAAAATAAAAAAATCCTATCGAAGTTATAAACTTCAATAGGATTTTTTTTATTTACTTTTCTTAAGTTCATCCTTAATAGGAATACTACTATGGCAATTTGGACACGTTAATTCTTCTCGTTGTTCTAATATATCCTTATCTACATATACGGTATCATTGCAATTTGGACACTGTATTTCAGTAAAGTTTTCTCCTTCATCCTTACACTTACAGATTTCATAATCATCATCATATAAGTTGTCTTGTAAATCGGCTAAATCTTCATCCATGGAATCCACATAATCTTCCATATCTTTTTGAGCTCTGGACATATCATCAATTTCTTCTGCCATGCTTTTAAGTACATTAACAATTTCTATTAGCATTTTTCCTTCATTAGTACTTTTATCAATTTTTAGTCCATCTACTAGACCATTTAGATAGGATACTTTAGATATAATAGAATTCACAATACCACATCCTTAAAGTTATTTTACCATTAGTATTGGCTAAACTCTTTCCATATATTCTCCGGTTCTAGTGTCAATTCTTATAGTTTCTCCCTCATTTACAAATATAGGGACTTGAACAATAGCCCCTGTCTCAAGAGTAGCTGGCTTTAATACGTTAGTAGCTGTATTTCCCTTAACTCCTGGTTCAGTATGAGTTATCTGAAGCTCAACAAAATTTGGAGCTTCAACGGAAAATGCTTCACCTTTATAAAACTTAATTATAGCAAACATATTTTCCTTTAAAAACTTTATTGCATCCTCTACCTTTTCATATTCCAATGGAATTTGCTCAAATGTTTCCTGATCCATAAAATAATACAATTCTCCATCTGAATATAAATACTGCATTTCTTTTCTTTCTATAACTGCCTCCTGCAATTTTGCAGTTGGATTAAAAGTAGTATCAGTAACTGATCCTGTTATAACATTTCTAAGTTTTGTCCTTACAAATGCTGCCCCTTTTCCTGGTTTTACATGAAGGAAATCCAGTACTGTGTACACTTGTCCATCTTGTTCAAAAGTAGTTCCCTTTCTTAAATCTCCTGCTGATATCATTATATACATACCGTTATGTAAACTCTTCTCTTAATTAAATATGCCTAAGATTTTAAGCTTACTTTCCCATTCATAGTGCCCGATTTCACTATAAGCTACTTTCGCTTGGTCACACACTCCAGGGACGTAAATTCGGATATAACTAACCCTATATTCCAACACTTTTAAAAACAGTGTTGGCTTAACGGTTTTAACCCCTTTCTTATTCTTATTCGACCTAGTTTTGATTTTTATCTAATTTTTCATAGAACTTTCTTTTATCTATCTAATATTATATAACATAATATGTTATATAAATAAAATAATATCATGAACTTAATCTATACATATTAAATTCTTAGGTGATTTGGATAAAGTTTCTCCTCCATTTACAGTTACCATTACCAAATCCTCTATTCTTACTCCACCAAAATCAGGTATATATATACCTGGTTCATCACTTACTACCATTTCTGATTTTAATTTAGAATTATTTCTATATCCAATTACAGGAGCCTCATGAATTTCTCTTCCTACTCCATGTCCCAAACTATGTCCAAAGTACTGACCATATCCTTTACTAGTTATATAATCTCTAGCAACTGCATCTACTTTTGATGCTGGCATTTCTGGTTTATATTCCTTTAAGGCAAGTTCTTCAGCTTCTAATACTATATTGTATATCTCCAGCATTTTCTGTGATGGTTCACCTATTACAACTGTTCTTGTCATATCAGAACAATATTCTTCATAAATGCAGCCAAAATCCAAAGTTAAAAATTCTCCTTTTTTTATAACTTTTGCTGTAGCCTGACCGTGTGGTAGACTTGATCTCTCTCCAGAAGCAACTATAGATGGAAAAGATAAATCCTTAGCTCCTAACTTTTTCATGTAAAATTCCAGCTCTAAACCAACTTCTCTCTCTGTCATACCAGGTCTTATGAATTTTACCATGTGGTCAAAAGCTTTATCTGCAATTTTTGCAGCATTTTTTATTGAGTTTATTTCTTCTCTATCTTTCACAATTCTTATTTTTTCCACCATTCCATCCATTGGTACAAGTTCACAATCTAAATTACTATGGTAAAGCTCATACTGGCTGTAAGAAACTATATTTTCCTCAAATCCAAGCCTATGTACTTTAAGTTTACCTATCAAATCTGATAAAAATTTTACAAAAGAACCGCTTTTACCATATTCTAAAACTTCATAATCCTTAACTTGCTGTTTAGCCTGTTCAGTAAACCTGGAATCAGTTATAAAAAATGCTTTATCTAAAGTTATAAGTGAAAAACTTTCATCTCCTGTAAATCCACTTAAATAATTTCTATTAGGATCTCCAACCAACAAAACGGCATCTAACTGTTGACTGTCCATGGCCTCTCTTAATTTTTCAATTCTTTTTTTAAACATTTAAATTACCCCCCCCTAAATTTTAGCAGGGCATAATATCTTTATAATTACTTTAATTTATGGCAGATTACTCCCTGCTAAATTTGAAATCAAATTTAGCTAATAATTTAAATAATAAAATCGTTATTTTAATAAATAAAATTTAAAATAATATTATTCTATCATCATAGTGAACAATGTTATTTTATCAAAACTTGTGATTATTTGCAAATATTAAT
>DAIMMR010000317.1:0-4689 GCA_036720575.1 Clostridium sp. | reverse complement strand
CTTCTTTTCTAATCAAAGGATTAGTTAGGCGATCTTTATGATGTACAAAATCAAAGCCAAAACGCCCTTTTGAACAAAGTTTCCCTTGATTTACCGAATTTACATTATTATCTGGCGTTACACTAACAATTTTTCCATCTCTTACATTTAAGAAAAATGTGCATCCTGTTCCACAATAAGGACAAGTAGTTAGTATACTTTTCATATTCTTATACTCCTTTCTTTAGGTTTATTTATTGTAGTTTTTTTACCTGTGTTTCTACACAATTTAATATTATGACTAAAACAAAGGATGTTTCTTTTTAATGAAATTATAAATTTTTTAATTTTTGCCTAAACTTACCATACAATAATATAATATAATAAATTTATTTTAAATTTTAGTAGAAACTATCTGTGTAAGTATTATATCACAAAATAATCTAAGTGAAAATGGTTTCATAAATCTTACATTTTATAGTATTCAAAACTCTATTAATTCTTAGTACATCATATTTTAATATGGTTTTGTTATAAAATTCATTTATTGCAATAAATTAAATGAGATTACTATAGTAGATATATAACAAAGGTAATATTACTATATATATTTTAGATGAAATTATATAAAATTAAAATAATTGATGTATAATGATATAAATATTTAATTGTATTAAAATTAAGTATTTACCAACAAATCTTTAAGGAGGTTATTATGAATCTTTATAATGTAGTATCTGTAGAAGAAGCAAAACGTATTATAAATTCTAAATTTGAATTAAATTTAGGGTCGGAATTAGTAGATATTAAAGAATGTAATGGCAGAATATTATCTAGGGATATTATATCATCTTCAAATATTCCAGGCTTTAAAAGATCTATGGTAGATGGATATGCCGTTAAATTTAAAGATCTCCAGGGTGCTAGTGAGAGCATGCCTTCTATGCTTAATTTAAAAGGAGAAGTTAAAATGGGTCAAATGCCTGCTGAATCCCTAGAATTTCCAGGAGAATGTATTTATATACCTACTGGAGGAATGCTTCCAAAGGGAGCTGATAGTGTTATTATGATCGAATATACTGACAAAATGGATGAAGTAACTGTACTTGCCAATAAAACGATTTCATTTGGTGAAAATGTATTAAATGAGGATGAGGATGTGGAATTAGGTGAAACTGTGCTTAAAAGAGGAAAACTTTTTTCACCTTACAGTGTAGGTATGATGTCAAATTTAGGAATTGTCCAAATACCTGTATTTTGTAAGCCGAAAGTTGGGATAATTTCTACAGGGGATGAAATTGTTGCACCTGAAAAACAGCCACGTCCTGGTGAAATTAGAGATATTAATTCATATCTTATTTATTCTTCAGTTATTGAAGATGGTGGAGAACCTATATTGTATGGAGTAATTAAAGATAACTATAAAGCATTATATGAAGCTGTTAAAAAGGCTTTAGAAGAATGTGATATAGTACTTGTATCTGGTGGCAGTTCTGTAGGAAAGAAAGATGAAACTGCAAGGGTTATTGAGGAGCTTGGAAATCCAGGAATACTTTTTCATGGAATATCCGTAAAACCAGGTAAGCCTACTATACTTGGTAAAGTAGAAGATAAACCTATATTTGGACTTCCGGGTCATCCACTTTCTTGTGCTGTAGTTTACAGAATATTGGTTAGATATGTTTTACATACAATGATGAACTTACAGGAAATAGAATATCCTATTCCTTGCAAATTCAGTACAAATTATCATAAAGCTAAAGGTAGAGAAGAATATCTTCCAGTTATTATAGATAATATAAAAGGTGAATATACAGCTGCACCTATTTTGGCTAAATCAGCAACTATAAGTGGATTTACAAAGGCGTGGGGTTATATAAAAATTGATAAAAATGTAGAAGGAATTTCTGAAAATCAAAAAGTATATGTTAATAAATTTTAGGGGTGATTTTTATGACACAAAAAGTATATCTATCAAATTATGAGTTAAAAGAAGCACTAAAAAAGTATTTTGATAACATAAAATCTTCTTTTTTAAATAAGGAATCAGTAAGTACAGATGAATCCCTTGGAAGGGTTACTTCAGAAGCAGTTTATTCAAAAATATCCTCTCCATTTTATAATTGTTCTGCTATGGACGGTATTGCACTTCAAAGCTCAAGTACTATAGGAGCTTCTGAAAAAAAACCTATTATACTAGAAGAAGGCAAGGATTATTTAGTAGTGGATACAGGAGATCCAATTCCTAAAGAATATGACTGCGTAGTAATGATAGAAGACATAGTAAAAGTGGATGAAAATAAAATTAAAATATATAAAAGTGCAGCACCCTGGCAGCACATAAGACCATTAGGTGAAGACATAGTTGAAAGCCAGCTTATTGTACCTTCCGGTCATGTTGTAAGGCCGGTAGATATAGGTGCCATGTTAGCCGGAGGGGTAAATACCATTAAAGTTTATAAAAAGCCATTAGTAGGTATTATTCCAACAGGTACTGAATTAGTTGAGCCAGGAACAGATCTTAAAGTTGGAGATATAATTGATTTTAATTCAAGGGTGTTTAGTGCACAGGTAACTGAATATGGGGGAATACCAAAGAGATATGGAATAGTAAAAGATGATTATAACGTATTAAAAGAAACTTTAGAAAAGGCTGCTTTGGAATGTGATATAGTCGTAATAAATGCAGGATCTTCTGCAGGAAGAGAAGATTATACAAGTGATATTATATCTGATTTGGGAGAAGTTTATGTACATGGGGTATCTATAAAACCGGGGAAACCTGTTATTATGGGAGAAGTTGAAAATAAACCGGTTCTTGGGATTCCTGGATATCCAGTTTCAGCTTATTTTATAATGGATAAAGTTCTTAAAAAAATAATAGAAGAATATCAGGGAATGAAACATGAAAAAGAGCAGACAGTAGAGGCAATTTTATCAAGAAGGATAATGTCTTCTTTAAAGTATTTGGAATTTGTAAGAATCAAACTTGGATATGTAGGAGAAAAACTTATTGCCACACCACTTTCAAGGGGAGCAGGAGCTACCATGTCACTGGTAAGGGCAGATGGAATACTAGAAGTTCCTCAAAATGTAGAAGGTATAGAGGCTGGAACTAAAGTTCAAATAAGTCTTATGAAAGATATAGATGAAATTAAAAATACTATTGTCTGCATAGGAAGCCATGATCCTATATTAGATGTACTTTCTGATTTAATTCATGTGAAAAATCCTGATTATTACTTATCCTCAGCTCATGTGGGAAGTATGGGTGGAATAATGGCATTAAAAAATAAGGAAACTCATATTGCCCCTATTCATCTATTGGATATGGAAAGCGGAGAGTATAATATTTCTTATATTAATAAATACTTAAAAGATAAAAATATAGCTTTAGTAAAAGTAGTAAATAGAGTTCAAGGTCTTATGGTTCAAAAAGGAAATCCACTTGGACTTAAGAAAATTTCAGACATATCGAAAAAAGGTATACGGTTTGTAAATAGACAAAGGGGAGCAGGAACAAGGTTATTACTGGATTATTATTTAAAAAAGTTAGATATTTCACCAAATGATATTAATGGATATGAAAGAGAAGAATTTACCCACCTGTCTGTAGCAGCAGCAGTGGCTAGCGGAGATGTAGACTGTGGTCTTGGAATATATTCAGCAGCAAAAATGATGGAACTTGATTTTGTTCCAGTATGTAATGAAGAATATGATTTTGCAGTACCTGAAGAATATTTAAAAATGAAAACAATTAAAGAATTAATTGATGTTATGAAGAGTGACACGTTTTTAAAAGAATTGGATAGACTTGGAGGATATGAATATCCAAATATAGGGAAAGTAATAAGGGCTGATTCTAGCGGTAAATATAATGCCTAGTATTGTTGCTATAAATATAAGCGAAAAAAGGGCACTTGAAAATATGATATTGGTTCACTAGATAAATTATGGTAGGAATGGTAAAGCAAATACGAGACTTAATGATAATGATGTATTGTCATTGTTCCCACCAGTAGGAGGTGGTTAAAATTGAGACGCTATGCTAGAAATATGAAAACCCTATCAAAAGAAGAAAATGATAGTTTAAAGAACTTTAAAGTTTGCGTTATTGGCTGTGGAGGAACTGGTGGTTATGTTATTGAAATGCTGGGAAGAATAGGAATAGGAAGTATTACTGCAGTAGATGGGGATGTATTTGAGGAATCTAATTTGAATAGGCAAATACTTTCAAGTACAGACAACTTGGGATTTAGCAAAGCATTGGAAGCAAAGATTAGAATGGAAAAAGTGAATCCGCTAATACAGGTAAAAGCACTAGAAAAAATGCTTACAGAAGATAACGCCTGCAGCATTTTAAATAATCATGATGTAGTAGTAGATGCTCTTGACAGCATACCAGCAAGATTGTTACTTCAACGCAGCTGTAAAAAACTTAATATACCAATGGTTTATGGAGCTATAGCAGGATGGTATGCTCAAATTACTACTATATTTCCAGGAGATGATACCTTAAACAAGATTTATAATGTAGATAAGCAAACATCTAAAGGAATTGAAAAGGAAATGGGTAATCCATCATTTACACCAGCTTTAGCAGCCTCAATTGAAGTAAGTGAAGTGATAAAGATTCTTTTAGGGAGAGGAGAACTTTTAAGAAAAAAGATGGTTTTTATAGATCTACTTTCAACTGAGTATGATATAGTT
>DAIMMR010000316.1:0-4722 GCA_036720575.1 Clostridium sp. | reverse complement strand
AGGCACTGTCAACATATGACCTGACTTTGCAAAGGTAATGTGCTTATATTCATGTTTAAATAAAAATAGTATGCATGGATTTGATAAAAACTAAACCTATGCATACTATTTTATAAATACTGTATGTATCATTTAAAACAAAACTTACTATAACATTTCTAATATTTCTACCGTATATTTTTCACTTGGAGCATTAACTTCAACTATATCTCCAACTTTTTTGCCTACTAATGCTTTTCCTAAATCTGACTCTATGCTTATAAGCATATTTTCTGGGTCAGCATCTATAGTAGTTACTAATGATACAATTTCTTCATCTTCATCCTCTACAAATTTAATTTTAAATTTACTATTAACACCTATTACCGATTTATCTGCACTTTTAACATCTATTACAGTTGCAGTTGAAATCATACTTAATAGATACTGGATTCTATTATCATTTTCTCTGTAGTTTGCACAGGCTTCTTTATACTCTGCATTTTCAGACCTATCACCATGTGCAGCAGCTACTAATTTTTCCTTTGCTATTTTAGCCCTTTTTACGGTCATTCTATAGTCTAATTCTTCTCTCAATTTATCAATATTTTCTTGTGTTAGTATATTCTTCATATAAGGATAAACCTCCCTGCCATATATTATCTTACTATTATATAATATATAGAGATAAATTTAAAATTTCTTGCATAATTATATAATTTCAACTTAAACTAATCTATATAATTAAGGAAGAGTTGATAATATGTTTGTAGACAGAAAAGATGCTGGTGAAAAGCTTTCTATAGAACTTGAGAAATTTAAAGATGAGAATCCTATTGTCCTTGCTGTCCCAAGAGGTGGAATAGTAACAGCTTATGAAACTATAAAAAAATTTGGATTCGAATGGGATTTAATCATTCCAAGAAAAATTGGTTCACCTCGTAATAAAGAAGTTGCCATTGGTGCTGTATCCTTGGATGGAACTTATCTTTTAAATGAAGAATATATACATATGCTAAATATATCCGAGGAGTATATAGAAAAAGAATTATCTAATCAAATAAAAGAAATTAAAAGAAGATTAAATAAATATAAAGGAAATGAAAATTTCCCTGATGTAAAGAATAGAACAGTACTAATTATTGATGATGGAATTGCAACGGGTTTTACAATACAGGCCGCTATAAAGTCAATCAAAAAACACGCTGCAAAAAAAATTATTCTAGCTGTACCAGTAGCCCCACGAGATACAATTTCTTTATTGAAGAAAATTGTAGATGAAGTTATATGCTTATTTATACCCGATGAATTTTATGCTGTGGGTTTACATTATAAAAACTTTGAACAGACTACTGATGAGGAAATCTTTACTATAGTACATGAATTGAAAAAGATATAATTTATTTGTTTTTTTGCATTATAAAATAATAAATTTTATTTCTTTGATATAGAACTTTGATTACCTTCCAATCCATTGACAATCCTATCTATATATTGACTATTTGTGTAACAATTTATGCACTCCCGCAAGTTTCTTGCTTGTCCACGTTTTAAATATCCTATAAACGCATTTAATGCATTTTCATTACAGTAGTCACTATGTACAATTCCATTTTGTTCAACACGTGTACGTAGTTCCTGAATATCAATAACAATTTGGTCAATTGTATCACTATTTATTTGTTTAGAAACTAATCTATATATAATTGTTAAAATAAATATACCTGCTAAAATTATAGTAAATCGTGATGCATAATACTTAAAAATATTTGTATTCACATCTTTGCCAATAAAAAAACTACTCAAAGAAGCTACGCTGTTATAAGATTCATTTGAAATTATTCCAAATGAAAAGAAAATAACAAATAAACTTCCTAAAATTTGAACTGGTCTCTTTCCTTTTTTCTCATACTTAACTCTTTCTTGATCTAACCCATTAATTCTAATTATCATTTTTCTTATTGTTTCTAGCTGACCTATTAAGATTTGCCTATTATTCATGTAATCTCCCCTACCTCGTAAATTCATAACTTATCCTTATACTTATATGTATATTAAATTTCTAGAAATTAATTCTCAAATATACTAATATGCCTTTTCTATATACATAACGAAATTTAATGTCTTAACAACATCAAATTTTGTTGATTTGAGTTGCAAATATTTTAAAAATGCATCTTATATGCTCTATATTGCATGTTAAAAGAAAACTATAGCTTACATTTATAAAACCCAATATAATGAATTTGCAATGAAAAGGAGGTTAACTTATGTTCAAAGGATTTATCTTGGGACTTTCAAGCGGAGGCTACTGCCTTGCTTCTTGTATTCCTGTATTTGTTCCCTATATTTTAAGTGAAGATAAAAAGACAAAATGGAATTTTATTTGCTTATCCAAATTCATGTTAGGAAGACTTCTTGGTTATATACTATTTGCTCTTTTGGCGTGGATTACAGGAAACTTTATAATAAAACAATCTCACTATAAAGAAATTATATTTGCACTGTCTTATATATTTTTATCATTTACACTTATAGTTTACACATTTTCAAAGTCTCATAGATTTTGCAATATTAAATACTTTAATAAGTTTTTTAACTACTCAAATAAAGAAAAAGGCTTTACTACTGTAGTTCTTTTAGGATTTTTAACAGGTATAAATGTATGTCCACCATTCATTTTAGCTTTTTCAGATGCTGCTTTCTTTACTAATATCCTCAGCAGTATTTTGTACTTTGCTGCCTTTTTCGTAGGCACTGCTGTTTATTTTATACCCATTCCATTTATAGGTGTTTTAAAAGGTAAGCAAATTAAATTAATAGGTCAAATGTGTTCTTTGATAATTGGAGTGTTTTACATGTATTCAGGAATAATGATGCTTTTTAAGGAGATGATGCTACAATGAATAATTTAGAAAGTAAAAAAATATCAGAAGCAAGTAAAGGCAAAAAATTTGCAAAATCAGTAGCTGCTTGTATACCAATATTACTGTTAAGTATTGTTTTATTAAGCGGCGGCAGTTCCCTTCCAAAGGAACCTCTAATGAAAATTTCTTTTTCCATAGGCTATGTTTTTATAAATGTAATATTTTTTCTTATGGTGTACACAAAGAAAACTTATAAATATAGAAAGATATTTTTTGTAATATATGCATTACTTTTTGCAGTTAGCTTTATGACTAATTTAATAGAAGTAAGGGGAAGTATTTTCTATAATGAATCTACCTTTATTAATGGAGAAACTCCATTTTGTCATATGGTAATTCCAATGATTATAATACCTGCTGCTCTAACCAAAACCATAATTTTTCCCGGTTCACTTTTAACTGGATTTGCTAGCATTGCAAGTATGATAGTAATTTGGCTTGGTGCTAGTATAGCTTTTGGACGGGGTTGGTGCAGCTGGGCTTGTTTTTATGGGGGACTTGACGAAGGATGTTCTTCATTATGTAAAAAGCCAAAATTGGAAATAAATAGAAAGTGGGCTTATTTATCCTTTGCTATTTTAATATCCATTGTTTTATTGTCTGCTGCTACTCTTGCTCCTGTTTATTGTGATTGGCTTTGTCCCTTTAAAGCAGTTACGGAAGCAGAACAAATAACTTCCTCAATAGTGTTAATTAAAACTATTGTTTTCTACTCCTTATTCCTAATTTTAGTTATAATACTGCCTATACTTACTGGGAAAAGAACGCAATGCGGACTATTTTGTCCCTTCGGAGCCTTCCAATCCTTTTCTAACAAAATAAATATATTTGAAATAAGAATAGATAAAAACAAATGCTTAAATTGCAAAAAGTGTGTAAGAGAATGCCCAACTTACTCAATAGATGAGAACAGTCTTGCAAATGGAAAAGCTTTAATGACCTGTACCAAATGTGGAAAATGTATAGATACATGCCCTGCTTCTGCTGTATCCTATCACATAAAAGGTACAAAAATAGGTGTAAAAACTAATTTATCAAGGTATTTATTCCTCTATCCTGCATATATTTTTGCACTTACAATTGGTGGCGGAGCTATGATTAAGGGAGTATATAGACTTTTAAAACTCATAACTACAGGCAGCTTTTTTTAGAAGTAATTAAATAATAAAGAGAAAGGCGGATTAAAAATGATCAAATTGAAAGCTTTTTTAGGGTATACTGCTGCTGTTTTGTCCTTATTTGTAGTACTAGCCACCTTTATAGCTAATGACTTCTGGGCTAAAGAGTTTGTTAATATAACTTCACTAAAAGTTTCTCCTATATATACTGGCGGTGAAGCAAATAAGACTATTTCTTTCAAAGGTTATACCATAAAAATACACAAACCTGTATTTCAGGGTCTTTTTTCTGATAGACATAAGGGCTTTGTTGAAGTTGATTATGTAGGTAAAAATATACCTAAAGTAATTTCTCAAAGTATAGATTTTGACAGCGATGGTAAATATGATTTTTATATTAAATATGATACTAAAAATGATAAATCTGAATTTAAATCTTTAAATAAAAATGTACTTTCTCTGCAGGGAGTGTATAAAATAACGACTGGCTATGCCATTAGAGTAAACTTAAAAAAATAGCTAATATTAACATTTTAATATTTGATTCAAATAATTGAACCTGTACTACAGCACTGCAAAAAGATGACTTCTGAACTATACAGAAATCATCTTTTAAATGTACTATAAACTCTAATGTTTCTCCCTTAATTGTTTCTTCTTATTTATAAGTTTTAAATTAAACTTCAAATATTTTTTAT
>DAIMMR010000315.1:0-4731 GCA_036720575.1 Clostridium sp. | reverse complement strand
TATTCAACTTTACCATTTCCCATAGATATTGCCTGATCCAATATACTAAGTGCATCCCTCATGGCTCCATCACATATTCTGGCTATTAAATTTAAACTTCTGTCATCTGCAAAAATTCCCTGTTCACTGACTATATCCCTTAATCTATTAAATATTTCCGAACTTTTTATCCTTCTAAAATCAAATTTTTGACATCTGGAAAGTATAGTAACAGGTAGTTTCTGGGGATCAGTAGTAGCAAGAATAAATATCACATTTAGAGGGGGCTCTTCTAAAGTCTTTAAAAATGCATTTACTGCTTCTTGAGTAAGCATATGAACTTCGTCCATTATATAAACTTTGTATTTACCCTCCTGAGGAGGATATTTTACATTTTCTATTACATCTTTAATGTCTTCCAATCTTCTTTTAGAAGCAGCATCCATTTCAATTACATCTATTGAAATACCTGCATTTATTTTTTTGCACATCTCACATTCGTTACAAGGCTCTCCATCTTGAAGGTTCAAACAATTTACCGCTTTTGCCAGTATCTTGGCCGTAGAAGTCTTTCCAGTACCCCTTGTTCCAGAAAATAAGTATGCATGGGCTATTCTATGGTTTAATATTTGATTTTTCAATGTAACTGTTATATGATCTTGACCTACTACATCTGAAAAAGTTTTAGGTCTCCATTCTCTATATAATGCAGTATAAGCCATATTATCACCTTCCTTCATATATTATAACCTATCTTTAATCGTATAACAAAAAAGATACCTTATGGTATCTTTTAATTTTCAGTCATTATTAAAGTCGTGCACCTTGCTTCGTCTAGTAAACTATAAGCGTTACCCATACAGTTAACTCAAACCAGGTTTATCCACGGCACACGAAAATATTCACTTACCGCTGCTTCCTTCCGGACCTGACGGGGTTCATGAGTTTCCGTTGCGTGGGACCCGGCTATCAACGTCACTTGTATGGGCCAGACCCAACAGCTTACAGCCTAAGCAAGGAATTCAATCCTGCTATAGCGGATTGCAGGTACAGGGCACCGCTAACTCCCCATCTAGCACGACAAAGTTAAAATGGCGGAGAGAGGGGGATTCGAACCCCCGGTAGAGTTTCCCCTACACACGCTTTCCAGGCGTGCTCCTTCAACCACTCGGACATCTCTCCACAGGTTTACTCATGATATAAAATTATATTAAATTTTGTGGTTTAGAAACCACCACAACAATCAGTATTATACTATGAAAATAATAAGATTTCAACACTTTTTATAAAAAAATTTATATGTAAATATCTACCTATAGTTTAATTTAGATTAAATCATGAAAAAAGCATGATATAGCATAATCAAATTAGCGCAAAACTTTTAATATAAAAGTACCTTAAATCACAATCGTAATTAAGGTACTTCCTTTTTCATATTATGGCGGAGAGAGGGGGATTCGAACCCCCGGTGCAGTTTTACGCTGCACAATTGATTTCGAGTCAATCACCTTCGACCTCTCGGACATCTCTCCATACTATCTTCTATTTTTAAAAAATTTTTCTAACATTTCACTACATTGTTCATTGTACATCCACTGAATGTCTATCCAACGATTTAGAAAGCTATTTTGCAATATATTAATCACAGAACCACAAGCCCCCATAGTGGGATCAAAAGTGCCTATATACAGTTTATTTATCCTGCACTGCAATATAGCCCCTGCGCACATAGGACATGGCTCTAAAGTAACATACATACTACAGCCTGTTAATCTCCAATTACTTAATATCTCTGAAGCATTTTGAATAGCAAGCATTTCTGCATGAGCAGTAGCAATTCTAGCTGTCTCTTTTAAATTATGACAACTCGATATTATTTCATTATCTTTTACTATAACAGCTCCTACTGGAACTTCACCTAATTTCAACCCTATTTTTGCCTGCCTTATGGCTTCCAGCATAAAGTCTTTCATAAAATACCTCAAAAATTTAAGTATTTATTACATTATGACACATATAAATTGAATAAATAAAATATAAATATAAAATAAGGATATACTATAAAAAGCAATGAAAATCCTCATAAAATAAATGTCCTGCAAATATAATATTTACAAGACTTATGGTGCGCCCGAGAGGAGTCGAACCTCCGGCACGCGGTTTAGGAAACCGCTGCTCTATCCTACTGAGCTACGAGCGCATATATATATAATCGCTACTTATCTATTTTATTATAGTTTATAATAATTGTCAATTTTTTTTAGTTAATAATTCAAATTTTAAATATATTAGTGATTATAACCTAATTATAAGGGAGGAAAAATATGATTAATGAATTAAAGAGTTTATTCTTAGCTGGGGTAGGTTCAGCTGCATATACCTATGAAAAAGCAGTAAATCTAATTTCAGAAATGGTGGAGAAAGGAAAAATAACAGTAGATGAGGGAAAACAATTATCCGAAGAATTAAAGAAAAATGCTTTAGCCAAAAAAGATCAAATAAAGCCATTAACCAAAAATGAAGTTATATCTATATTAAATAACATGAACTTTGCTTCCAAAGAAGATATCGCATCAATAAATGATAGATTAACTAAACTTGAAAATAAAAACAATAATGACTAAAGCCAATTTAGGCTTTAGTCATTTGAGATAACTTATGAGAAAAATATATTCACAAAGATTTAAAGAAATAATGAAGGTACTAGCTAAGTATGGCTTTAAATTCTTAAGAGAAACTAAAAGTTCTAATAAGAATAAATCTCCTGAAAACCTAAGAAAAGCTTTTGAGGAACTTGGACCTACTTTTATAAAAATAGGCCAAATACTTAGTTCAAGGCCAGACATATTACCTTCATCCTACATTAAAGAACTTTCAAAGCTCCAAGATGATGTACTTCCAGAGAAGTATGAAGATATAGATATAGTATTTTTCAATGAATTTAATAAAAATATAGACGAATGTTTTTTATATTTTGAAAGAAATCCTATAGCCTCTGGGTCAATTGCACAAGTACATAATGCAACTTTAAAAAGTGGAGAAAAAGTCATTGTAAAAGTGCAGAGGCCTGATATAAAACAAAAAATGGAAACAGATATATCCATATTGTATAAAATCATGAAACTTACTAAAAACAAATTTAAAGATGCACTAATAGATCCAGAAGAAGCTTTAAAAGAACTGCTCTCTTCCACTAGAAAAGAGCTAGATTTCAATCTTGAAGCAGACAACATGATAAGATTTAAAGAGCTAAACAAAAACGTAAAATTTTGTTATGTTCCCTATATAATAAAAGATTTATGTGGTAGTAAGGTACTTACCATGGAAAAAGTCTACGGATTTAAAATAAATAATATAGAAAAATTGGGAGAAGAGAATTACGACTTACAGGACTTAGGCAAAAAATTAGCCTTATGTTTTTTTAAACAGGTTTTCACGGACGGTTTCTTTCATGCAGATCCCCATCCAGGTAATTTATTAATAAAAGACAATAAAATATGTTTTATTGATTTTGGAATAATGGGTACCATTTCTCCCAGATTAAGATTACTTTTAAACGATGCAATTATGTCCATTGCCTATAAAGATACAGATAAGCTTGTATCTGTAATTATGTCCATAGGTATAAAAAAGGAATTAACGGATAGAAATAAATTGTACGAAGATGTAGAATTATTTCTGTCAAATTATCTGTTCACTTCTCTCAAAAACATAAAAATTTCCGTACTTATAACAGAAATTTTTAAATGTGCAAAAAACAACAATATTACTTTACCTAGGGATTTAATATTATTAGTAAAAAGTTTAATTATAGTAGAAGGCCTAGTAGCTGAAATAGCTCCTGACATAGAAATTTTAGATATAGCAGTACCCTTTGTGAAAAACAATAATGAATTTTATTTTTTGAAAAATTTTGATCTAGAAAATATACTTATAGATTCTTGTAACTTCACAAAAAATTTTTTCAAACTTCCTATGAAAACTGTAGAATTAATAGACAGCATATTAAATGGAAGAGCTAAAATTCAACTAAAATTCAACAAAATAGATGATTCATTTAATCAATTAAATAAAATGGTAAATAGACTTTCTATATCACTTATATTATGTGCTATGATTATAAGTTCTTCTTTAATTTTAAATCCAAATATAGGTCCAAAAATACATGCCGTACCTTTACTGCATGTTATAAATTTTTTATTTTTTATAGTAATTGGTATTACTCTAATAATTTCAATAATTAAATCTGGAAAACTTTAAAGAGAGATAAAAATGGTTCTTTTAGTATTACTCATTAATACCACTCCAGATTTTTATTATATAATTGCTGACTGGTCAGTACAATTATATTTATTTACATTATACTTTTGTTATTAACCTACATTTCGCATGTTAAAATTACCAATAAAATAATTTAATAATCTATTCCTTTCGCATAAAATATTATGTTATTATAATTTTCAAATAGCTTATGTGGAGGAGTAAAATGAATATAAAAAATATTACCCCAGTTTTTGATGGAGCCATCCCCTTAATATTAAAATATTGTAGAAAATTAAAAATTGCTGAATTTATAAATAACAAAGTTGAATATGATAAAACCAGACGCATTATTTCCCCAGGCACTGCCGTTGAGGCAATTATTGCAAATATTCTTTCAAACCGAAGACCACTTTCTAAACTAGATGAATTTTATGAGGATACAGATGTTGAAAAATATTTTGGTAAAAACATAACAGCAAAGAATCTAAA
>DAIMMR010000314.1:2163-4778 GCA_036720575.1 Clostridium sp. | reverse complement strand
GGCTGATGTTTCGTATCTATCTGCTCCTCCAAGTCTTGAACTTGCTGCAAATGTAGTTGCAGTTGATGCTGCAATGGTTGATGCTACTAGTGCAGTGGTCAAGAACAGGGATGAAATAATTTTCTTTTTGTTCATTGTTTAATCTCCTTTACTAAATATGAATTAGTTGTAAACGGTGTGTGGTGGTAGTAATGTGTGTGTCCGTCCGTTGAATTTACAGGACATGCTGAATGTCTGTTGTGGGAATACATATCTTGAATTAATAGAACCCAGGGGCTTGGCCTGAGTTCTGATTAGGTTTTTGGATTTTAGTTATTTATTGTAACATTGAAATATGACTTCCCATTATCAACGTAAACAGTAAAAGTTCCAACTGTATTAGTTAAACTTAATATACTATCAATATTTTCTTCTCTTGATAAACTACTATCATATAAAGGTACATTATTTTGATCAATCCTATTTATATCAAAAGGTGTAGCTTTAATGCTTATTTTAGGTGAAGGATTAGTTAAATTAACTGAATTTTTTATAGTTGTTTTTAAGCTACCTATAAATGCATTATAATCATCATAGTCTAAATCTTTATTCGCTATTTTCTGTGCTACTAATTGGACATCTATATCTCCAGTAGATGTAATATACTTAGAAAACTTAGAGTTCTTAGCCTTTTCTGCTACTAAGAAATCTTTAAATGTCTTTCCATCAAATTTAGCTGCATTTATATGTTCAGATGCTAAGTTACATAATTTTTGTACTCTATATGCTATTGTACCTGGTGTATTTATATCTCCAACTTCTGCATTATCTACATTTTCAAATATTTCGTTGACATTACTTATTTTGTCTTTGTATTCATTTTTAACAGTTAAAGTAATTCCATTTGATGTATCAACATCATAATATTTACCTAGAGTTGGATCATTTTCTATAGACTCTTCAATTTTAGATCCATAATATTTACTAATATCATTAGTTATATTAGTGGCCCCGTCGCCAGGTCCTGGTGTAGGTGTAGGATCAGGAGCAGGGTTAACTATAGCATCTTTAAGAGTGGATACCATTAAATCAGTTATGTTTCCTGTTCCACCCAATACTGTCAATATACTACCGGTATTAAACTTGTCCTTTAATAGTGCGGTAGTATAAGGGCTTATAGTGCTTGATGTTATTACCAATGCACTTTTGTTTTTGGCTGCTAGAGCTCCACCTGTAAGTGAATCTGCGAATTCATTTCCAAGAGGTCCTGCGCCAAGAGCTAAATATATTTTACTGAAGTCAAAGTCATCTTTGAATCCATCTATTACTTTTGCATTTGTTTCAAATCTGTCTTTTCCGCCAAATCTTTCTGGATTTGTAAGTGTACTGTAAAGTGCAGCACTTACGGAACCTGTTTCACCTATTACATAAGTTTTAGTTATATTGGAATTATCCTTTATGTAGTCGGATGTAACTGCAGGTAATTTGTCAGGTTGTGTTAATATTACTGGAATTCCTTCTATTGATGCTGCTGGTCCTGCTGAAAGTGCATCTGCGAAGTCTTTTCCACTTGCAAGAACTATTTTACTTGTATTTCCAAGTGCCTTTGCTATTTTTACAGAAGTTTCATATCTGTCTGCTCCACCATATCTTGTAACATCGGCATTAAGCTGAGTTTTTATAGTATTTTCAATAGTTGTTGGAACTACACCTGTTCCCCCTACAACTATTACATGCTTGGCATTGAGTCTCTTTAATTCAGCTAAAGTGCTTGAATTTAAAGAAGTGCCGCTAGTTAAAAGTATAGGTGCATCTTTAGACTTTGCAATTGGATTTGCGCATAGTGCATCTGCAAATCCTTGTCCATTTGCAAGAACTACATAGTCGGAACCATCTTTCCAGCCATCTTGTGAAATCTTTACAGCTGTCTCATATCTGTCACTTCCACCAAGTCTTGGAGTGGTTTCTTCCGCTTTTACTCCAGTAGTTGAAATAACGGAGCCTGAAATAACTAAAGATGCCAGGCTGCAGACTGATAATGCTTTCATGTTCTTTTTTTTCATAAAATCTTCCCTCCACATTTCTTGTATAAAATTTGTAATTACAAAGCTATAAATATATGTTAATTATCTTATCGTGATGATAAAGTATATCTTAACTGTTATAGGACCGATTATGTATAAATTCTACATAAGTTTTAAATTTCCTGCTAAAAAGTTAATATTTTTTTAATTTTTTTGTAACTACCATCCTAAAAGTTTCCTCTCTAGTTCTTTAAAATCATATGTTCTTTCATTTGTAAGGTTCCATCCACTCATGTTTTTCCTGAAACCAGTTTTTGCTGTATTTATTCCATCCTTTATCCAATTATTCATTATTTTTTCTATATAGTGCATATTTTTTGCATTGTACTGTACAGCTTTTTCAATTGCCATAATAACTATATCACACCCCATTGTACTGCACCAACTGTGAAGTCTGTTGATCTCCTCCTGTTTGGGAGAATGGATATTGTTTTCAAAGCATTTAACTGCCTTTTCTAACTGTTTATTACTTATTATTTTTTGTTTATTATTTATTAATTCTTGTTTATTACTTATTACTTTATTACTTGCAGGGGGCTTTGAAGGGGCTTC
>DAIMMR010000314.1:0-2063 GCA_036720575.1 Clostridium sp. | reverse complement strand
GAAAGAAGTTTGTCTACATTTTCCCTGCTGCAGCCTGTGTGTAGTTCTATTATTCTCTTTGGAAGTTCATATATTCCACACTGTGTACTCTTGTAGTTTGTCATAAGGTATAGATAAAAGCATTTTTCCTCTGTGTTTAAATCCAAAATGAAACTGTCATCCCAAAAATAAGTCTGGAGTTGTCTGTATTTTGCCATTATATTTCCCCCTGTTCTTCCATAAATTTTCTCAATTTCTCTACTGCTTTTTTCTTTCTATAGGAAACTGTCCTATAAGGTATTTTCCTGAATTCACTGTACTTTTTCATAGATTTTTCCGCTGCATAACACCAGTATATAATATCCTTTTCCCTGTCAGACAAGCTTTCTATTGCATCTTTAAGTACTGATTTTGTTTCAAGTGATTCAAAATATTCCTCTATGTTTTCATCTGAAAAAATCGTATTTATAAGTTCATCGCCCTGGTTGTTTATACTGTTCAAACTAGCACTGTAGGGCTTGCTTAAATTATTTCTCATTATACAGTAGAAATTGTTTCTTATTGCATTTACAGCATAGCTGGTAAATGTATTCCTATCTGTGTCATAGCTGTCTACCGCCATTATTATTGCCTTGTACCCCTCCTGAATCAGGTCTTCCATTTCATATCCCCTTATATATATCTTCCTTGCAGAATTTATTATAAATCCCTTAAAACCATTACATAGATTTTCAACAGCATTCTTGTCCCCATTTTTAGCACTTCCAACCATGCTTTCTATATCCCCTTTGGTAAACATAATATCAACACCCTTTTTTAAAAATCAAATTTTATTCCAAGCTCCTCCATGGTTTTCCTGAGCTTCTGCCTCATTCTGTAGCCGGCCTGATTTAACGCACTGGCATTCCCATTATTTTCCCTTAAATATTCCTCTATGCTTCCATGTTTTAAAATTGCCATTTTGTATTCATTTTCACGTTTTGAAAGGTTGGAGTTCTCAATGATATAAGAATAGATTATTTTGCTTATAACCTTATTTTCTAAAGATTCAGTTATATTATGGTATGAATATTCCAGAATTTCAGCATTTGCTTTTCTCATAAGAGTTCTCCTGTAATTTATTACTGTGTTTATTATGATTTTGAAAACATATCCTTTAAATTCCTTCCAGGTGTTTCCCCTGAACATATGTATGGAAGATACAATTTTGTGAAGAGATATATTTATTACATCGTCTTCATCAGAATTTCCAAATTCCTTTCCTATATATTTATAATATTGATCCTTCATTGCGCCTATAAAGTCCATTTGAAGTGTGTATATAAAATCATTATCTCTCTTTTTAATTCCCTCTATTAGATTTTTCAAACCTTCTTCCGTATACTGCATAAATTATCCCCCTTTTATTCTCTTTATATATAAGACACCATTTTCTTCCAATAAATAACGGAAATTTTGTAATTATTTTCATAATTTATAGAATAATTATACAAATATTGAATATAAAAAGAAAAAGGGGCAAAATACCGAAGTATTTTACCCCTTTGACTCAAAATTTATTTCAGGCCCTGGAATAGACTTTTTGATACCGCCTGTAAGAAAAAAAACCAAATATGACTATTATGCCAAATAACCAAATAAATGCCTGCAATGTAGTTGAATTATTAAATGAAAAGGAATTGTTTAGTAAATTTCTCGCTGTCTCTACGATTGATGTCATGGGCTGATGTTCAGCAAATAATTTAACTGGCTTTACCATTCCATTCATTGGCATTAAGGCCGAACTTACAAATAACAGCATTAATAAAATATAGGAAAAGCCACCTGCCCCTTCAAATCCTTTAGCCTTAAGTGAAAAGGGAATTGCCAATAAAGTGATTGCAAAGGCAAAAAGGATGGATACAACAATAAATAAGAGTATGTCAGTTGTGTTTGCCGAGGTTCGATAGCCCATTAACAGACCAACTATGAAAACCGTTAGTTCTGATAAAATCATAAAGATAACAGAGGCTGCTATATGTGAACCTAGTACAATCCAGCGTTTGATTGGAAGAGAATGCAGCCTGCTCAAGAAACCTTTGTTT
>DAIMMR010000313.1:0-4785 GCA_036720575.1 Clostridium sp. | reverse complement strand
AGTTGTAATGGAAAAATCAAAAAAATAAATTGCCCACTAGAACTTGACACAAACAAATTTTTTTTGTATTTGCTTAAAATAGAATTTTGTATTAAAATAGTATTGTGTTTTGCTCCTATGGCTCAGATGGTAGAGCAACTGATTCGTAATCAGTAGGTCACAGGTTCGACTCCTGCTAGGAGCACCAAGAAAGAAATGTCAAGGATTTGACAGGTTCTAAATACAGAAACACTCACTTGCTTATTGTAGTGATATTACAGTAAACTAGTGGGTGTTTTTTGCTCTTTGCTTGGACTTAATACCACTATAGAGTGTTGAATGAAAATTTATATTCTTTAAATTTATATTCAACACTCTATTTTAAAATAATCAACAAAAATATGTAAAAAATAATAAATTAATAGAAATTTTAATATAACTATGGATAATTTGCATAAAAGTTAGTATTATATAAATAAGTTTGTTATTTTAGGAGGTATTTTTATGAGTGGGGTAAATGGAGCAGATACTGTATTTGTAATTATGAGTACAGTACTGGTAATGATTATGACTCCAGGATTAGCTTTATTTTATGGAGGAATGGTTAGAGGTAAGAATACGTTAAACAGCACCCTTCATAGTTATTCGGCTCTAGCAAATAGTATCTATTCAGTGGATACTTATATGGTATACGCTATGTTTTGGAAAGGATATAGGAGGATTAATAGGTGGTCTTAATTTTGCTGGCTTAAAAGGAGTAGGATTTGTACCAAATGCAAATTATGGAAGTACAATTCCACAGCAAGCATTTATGGTATTTCAGCTTATGTTTGCCATAGTAACTGCAGCGGTTATATCAGGATCTATTGCAGAAAGAATGAAATTTAAGCATTGGGTCATATTCCTTTTACTTTGGACAACATTGGTTTATGATCCCATTGCCCACTGGATGTGGGGAACAGGAGGCTGGTTGAAAAATATTGGAGTTTTAGATTTTGCAGGGGGGAATGTAGTTGAAATAAGTTCAGGTGTGTCAGGACTTATTGTGGCATTGATGCTTGGAAAAAGAAAGAGTGTAGGTAAGCCTAATAATCTTCCTTTAACTTGTTTGGGAGCTGGATTACTGTGGTTTGGATGGTATGGATTTAATGCTGGAAGTGCATTAGCTGTAAATGGTGTAGCACTAAATGTGTTTATTACTACTAATACTTCTGCAGCAGTTTCGGTTGTAAGTTGGAGTGTTTGTGAATTTACTTATAGAAAGAAAGTAACTTCTCTTGGAGTTGTTAGTGGAATAGTTGAAGGTCTTGTAGCTATAACTCCAGCTGCAGGTTTTGTGAGTCCTCTAGCTTCAATGATTGTTGGTTTAGTAGCAGGAGATATATGTTATATATCTATTACTTTTATTAAGGCTAAGTTTGGATATGATGATGCATTAGATGTCTTTGGATGTCACGGTGTAGGAGGAATATGGGGGGGGGAATCGCTACTGGAATATTTGCATGGAAGTCAGTAAATTCAGCTGGTGGAAATGGATTAATACATGGAAATCCGAAATTGATTGGAATTCAGGTTATGCCTTTATAAAATAGTATAAAATTTAAATACATAATATAAATTTGTATTTTAAGTGATTTTGAAATTAAAATCTAAAAAGTGTAGGTAACCTTTGAAATCGTACTTGATATAATATTATGTAAAGAATTAATTTATTAATTTGTACATTTTAAGTATCAAGATCAATGCTTGTAGAATTACGAAAAAACTGAAATATATTTAATAAGGGAGGTAAAATAATGGGTAATAAACTTACAAAGGTGGATATTATTACTCACAAAGCTAAATTAGAGGAATTAAGAGAAGCGTTAAATGACATTGGTGTTACGGGTATGACTGTTACAAATGTTTTAGGATGTGGAGTACAAAAAGGTTATAAGGAATATTATCGAGGGTTGACCATGGATATTAATCTACTACCAAAAGTAAAAGTAGAAGTGGTAGTCTGTGAAGTATCTGTAGAGCTTGTTATTGAAACTGCTAAAAAAATACTCCATACAGGAGAAATGGGTGATGGAAAAATATTTGTTTATGATATTGAAAACGTTATACGAATGAGTACCGGTGATGAAGGGAGAGAAGCCCTACAATATAGTAAGCCTTAGATTTAATATTAAATGGAAATACCCACTTGTTTATTGTAGTAATATTGCAGGAGACTAGTGGGTGTTTTCTTATTTGTAGTTTTTTCATAAAATAGGCATATAGTAAATTCAACATAAATTTCATGATATACGAATATAAGGAATATATTTGAATTTATATAAATAAGATGTATAATATATATTGTATTTATAGTAAATTAATTGGAGGCAAAAATATGTTATCACCAATAGTTGAAAATACAATATTTAATTCTTTAAATGATTCACTGCAATACATAGATATACTTTTTGGTCATCATATAACTATTTATATTACTGATACAGAAAAAATTTTAAAAATTCTTTATAGTGACAAGCTAAGTTTATCAAGTAAAGAAGGGGATCCAATACCTAAGAAAGGACCGCCAGGTGAGGCACTAAGAACTGGAAAGCCAGTAATAGATATTGTTTCCAAAGAATTATATGGAGTACCTTTTAGATCGTACTCAATTCCAATTAAAGATAATAATAACAAGGTAATTGGTCTTTTGCTGGCAGCACAAAGTCTTGAAAATATGGATAAGGTGCTGACTCTATCTAAAAATGTATCTGGTTCTCTTAAACAAATGTCTTTGGCAAGCAGTGATATTTCCGAGCAAATCCAAAACATAGTTAACTCAAATGAAGATACTTCTAATGCATTAAATAAAGCTAATAAAAATGCTAAAGATACTAATGAAATCTTAAAATTTATACAAAGCATTTCAAAGCAGACAAATCTTTTGGGATTAAATGCAGCTATTGAAGCTTCAAGAGCAGGAGATAATGGAAAAGGCTTTGGTGTAGTTGCACAAGAAATAAGAAAATTGTCTAAATCAAGTAGTGAATCAGTTAAAGAAATTGATTCTGTGCTAAAAGAAATTACTAGTTCTATGGAACTTGTTACTAATAGTATAAATAAATCAAATTCCAATTTTGAAGTAGCAAGTAGTGCAATAGAGGAGATAACTTCATCTATTCAAGAACTTTCTTCAACTGCTGAAGTATTGGAAGAAGTATCTAAAAAAATTTAATTAGCATAATATAAAAATGCTAATTGATAATCAGTAGGCCTGTAGGGTCAAATGCTGCTAGAAGTGCCAAAAAATAAATGGTTATAGGAATTACAACTGCTTATCTTTTGGCTTTTGAGTGCAGCTGAAAATTCAATTAATTATAGTACAGATGTTACAGCAGTTTAGTAGGTAAAAATAACACATGTATTAATAATTTAGCATATAATTTGTGAATATTTTCACTAAATTGGGTTGAAATCGATGTTTCTTAGTTATTAAACAAATTTCCCATGTGAAAGAAGGATCTTTAAAAGAAATTGGATAAATGTCCTCATAGTTAATATCTTTAGCCATAAAATCAATGCTTATGCCAATACCTTTATTAAAATGACGTAGTTTATGAACGGTAATAATTTCTGAGGTAGTAAAGACTATATTTGGTTCAAAACCTGATTCTCTGCATTTATTAATAAAGTTGTGATAAAAATGAAATTTTTCATTAAGAATAATAAATTTTTCGTTTTTTAATTCTTTAAAATCCACTGATGTTTTTTTAGACAATGGATTTTTTTTATTTACTAAAATACAAGGATACTGAGATTTAATGGCAATAGAATTAAAAGTTTTTTCATTAATGGGGCCAATTGAAACAGCTAAATCTGCTTTTTCATTCATAACAACTTCTTCACAAATTGAATCAGGATAAGTTTTTACAATTAACTTAATGTTAGGATAAGTTTTTTGAAAGTCAGATATAATATCTGGTGATAGAGCATTGAGAACTCCGAAGCTAAAACATACGGTTAGAGTTCCCTCATTGATATTAGCCATTTTATTCATGCCATCTAAAATCAAATCAAACTCCTGTACAATATGTTCTGATTGTTTTTGTAAGTATTGCCCATATTTTGTTATTTTGATTCTTTTAGGTGTAGTATGAAGTAAAGGATATTGAAGTTCTTCTTCCAAATTACTAATTGCCTTGCTTAGACCCTGTTGAGTAATATAAATTTCTTTAGCAGCCTTTGAAAAACTCTTATGTTTGCAAACTTCTAGAAAATATTTTAATTGTTTGATCTCCAATTCATCACACCTGCCTTTTTATAATATCTTAAGGAATTTTAAAAGTATAATATGCTGATTGACTAAGTAAAATATTTTATGAATGTAATGTAGTTAAATTTTCATATACAATTATAACAAAGAAGATTTTATACAAAAAATATATAAAAAGTATTACAATTATATTAATAAAATATAATTGTGATTTGGGAAGTGATTATTTACATGGATATCAAACAGCTCAAATATTTTCTTGCAATTGCAGAAGAGAAGAATATAACGAAAGCTGCTGAAAAGCTATATATGGCTCAACCTCCACTTAGCTATCAATTGAAATTACTTGAGGGGGAGTTGGGTGTTAAGCTTATAGAGAGAAATACTCATAGAGTATTAGAGCTACTAAAGAGCGGAATAATAGAAATTGGAATTATACGAACACCATTTAATGGAGAAATTTTTGAATCTATATGTTTACCAAAGGAGTCAATGGTAGCTGCTAGTAGCAGTTTAAATTGGAATGAAAAACAGAATTATATAGAGATGACTGA
>DAIMMR010000312.1:0-4801 GCA_036720575.1 Clostridium sp. | reverse complement strand
AAGAGGTATTCCTTTTTCGATGGCATCATGTAAAACGATGATACACAACGCCTACCTGCTTGAACGATTTATTTGCGTGTCCGGCATTAAACCGAACAGAAGATTAAATGATAAACTTGTCAAGGAACTCATTGAGTTTGCAGCAAGTGCTGCTTGACTCCAAACTATATTTTTAACGAACTATTGTTATATATTCTCTGCAGAAGAATATTTCATTTATTTCATTTATTTCATTTATTTCATTTATTTCATTTATTTCATTTCACACTCCCTTTCAATTTTATCACTAAAGGTGAATGGTTTATATTTCCGTAAATGGATACCGTTTTTTGAAAATTACCTATATCATCTGCATTGAATGTTATACTCACTTCTGTTGTACTACGTTGTGATATCGGCTTCTTCTCATATTTTATGTTCGTGCATCCGCAAGATGCCCGAGTATCAAATATTTGGAAAGGAAATTCACCTGAATTTGTTATTGAAACAACAATGGTTTTAGCTTCCCCCTTTTTAATAGTCCCCAAATTGAAATCCGTTTTTTCAACTTCTATTTGAGTATATCGTGAAGATTGTGCGACTTCCGTTTGATGTACTTTGTTAGAGATTTCAGACAAGTACATTTCTTTTATACGTAAGTTGTGTACTGGGTTGCCTATATACAAAACTTTATTTTCACTATTTAGTAAAAATGTTTGGAATTCTTGATTAAATGGAAAATGATTAAGCAAATTCAATTCATCTTGTAAGTCTATGCAAACAGGAACATCTATGCCATCTCTTTTTAAAAGAAAAGAGATTTCTCCTCTATCTTTAGGATGAAAGAAAAATAATACGGGAATAGTACCGTTCGACAAAGAGTCCAACTGCTGTATAAATTCTTTCCATTTATGTAATTGTAGTTTGCAACTTGTGCAACCTATTGAATCTACATACATAAGAATTTTATAAGATGATTCGGGAATGGTATAATCTACGGTGTCCTTACCGTAAATTGTAAAAATCAAGTTATCTGGAAAAACAACTTTTTTGTTATGCCATTCTTTAACAATTTGGGTAGTTTCTTTTTTTTGACTATTTTCTTTGCAACTGTTCAAAAGTGCTGCACAAAAAAACAGGACCAAGACACATGACATTTTATATGTTATATTCATAGTATTTAATGTTTTATAATTGATATTCGACAATCTGATTTTCATTATTTACATCTAAACCTGTAAGTTTTTTATTTTTTTCGTCTACAGAAAAACCTACAATATGCTTATCTAAATGATATTGTTGTAGTGGTATTCCTGTCAGACTGAAAACTTGAATCATATCTCCTCCTTCCAATGTATTAAAAGGATCTCTTTGAATATCTTTAAAAGGAGTACCCCAAAAGACAGTATAAATAGCATCGTTACCTACCTGTATATCACTGTATCCCATAATTCCGTTTGGTATGGCATAACTTTCTAGATTTGTAAATTCAGGTTCTCCGTATTTACCAAAAAGTATATTAACAATCTCATTTTTTTTTAAATCGTATATTTCTATTACTTGTCCTAACTGAGTTGCCATAGCCAAAATACCATTACCCGGATTGTAATCGATAAAAGAACGCCAAGCTTGTGCTAACACAATTTTAGAGTAGCTGACGTCTTTATACTTTTTTGTCGGGATTTGAAATAGTTTTTGTTGTATTTTACCGTTAATATCAACCATATTTATTCTGCATTTCCCGGTATAATCTGCTATCGCAAAAAGAGAATCATTAATTAATGCAAAATCCAAACTTCGAAGAAGTTCATCGGGAAGTTTTATTTCCTTTTTAATACTGTCCTCATTTGTATTATAAATGCTGATTGTTTCTTTATTTGCATCCAGCAGATAAATATCACCGGAACTGCTTAAACGGATATTTTCAACGCTCAAAAATTCTTCCGGTCCATTGCCTTTGGAAGCAAACTTTTTTTTATTAGCTATATTCGGATAAAATAATTGAAAACAATAAAATTGTCTTCCATGTAAATCCAAGACATAGAGTGTTGTATCTTTTTGCCTTACTCTAAACGGATATCGAAATGATATAGAATCAACGATATTAACGGAGTTGCTTGTTAATTCGTCATAATCTTTAAATTGGAATCCAGAAGAATTCGTCTCAATACAACTTTGAAATAGAATAAGAAAGAATAATAATTTAAAACAATACCAATTCATATCTAAATAACATACAGTATAACTTTTGTATTATATACCGGGCAATCTAAACTTCCAATTCCTACGCAATTAACCCCAGGACTTTCTGATGATGCAAGACACTCTATATTCTTTAGAACTAATTTGTTTAAAAAAGTTTTCTTACTGCTATTAATTCTAGTAAATATTGAAATAAAAACAATCAAAATAATAATAACGTAAACATTTTTTTTCATTTCATTTAAATTCAGTTTATATAATTATCACAAAGGACAATAAAAATAAATAGAAAACAAAAAAGTAAAGCGTTAAGATTCTGTCTCAATTCTGTCAATTACTAATCATTACCTTAAACCTTTAATTTTACCTTGTTAAAGAATTGACTTTAAAATAATATTCATTATATTTGTTGAACATCAATTTATATGGCGAATGAGATATAGCTAGTACTATGCAACATAAAAAAACAAATAAAAAGAAAACAAAACACATTATTATCAACAGTTTGATACTAGTCGTCTTGTTCACTATTATTATAAATCAAACTGTTTGGTTATCTAATATGTATTATTTGCATCAGCGTGAACTTTACGCATATTCTAATCAAATGATGCAAGAAGCAACTTTAACGGAAATAACAGAAAGAACTGAGACTATTGGCGGATACTCAGTATATTCTAATAATATTACTAATCCAAACGATTCATCAAGATTTATCACAAAAAAAATAGCTACTGAAGATTCTACATATTTATTTTCAATAGATAAGCAAGATCCTAATGTTATGCTTAAAATAATTCAGTTTGTTTTAAAGGATAAACTACCCATTAATTTAAAAAAATTAAATAAAATTTTCTCAGCTAAAATCAATCAATCTTACGAAATAGAAAATACTTACATAAATTACATTGATTTGATTGCAGATACAGTAATAGATTCGAATAAATCAATTAATACAAAAAACTTACGTTATATAAAGACCGACACAATTCCATTGGACATCATTAATTCTATCGGGGTGATTGGTTACGTAAAAATAAAAAACAATGCACTTTTAAACAAAATGCGTAATCAATTAATTTTATCTATAGCTCTAATTATCATTGCTATTATTTGTCTTATATTTATTTCTCGTAGTTTTATTTTGCAATGGAAAACTGAAAAAATGCGTCAGGATTCCGTAAATGTTCTGACACACGAATTTAAACGGCCAATTTCGGGTGCTGTCGCGATGGCTTCTGCAATCAACTACTATTTGGAGAAAAACGAAATTAATAAAGTGTTGGACTATACACAAAAAATAGAAAATGAATTAAACAAGCTCACTTATTATACCAAAAGAATTCAGCAAATTAGTAATAATGAAAAAGAAAACGTTCAATTGAATAAAACTTATATCGATATTAAACCTTTCTTCGAATCGCTTCGGCAACGATATAGTTCAACCCTAAATGAAGAGCCTAATGTGACTGTAAATCTCCGCTTCAATACATTAAAAACAGCATTTCAAGCTGATTTGCTGCACTTTTCAAATGTAATGGATAACTTAATTGAAAACGCGATAAAATATAACTCTAATTCTTCTGTTAAAATAGATATTGAGGTATCTGATACTTCAGCGGGTTTGAAAATTTCAGTGAGAGATAACGGTATTGGCATTTCATCTATGGATCAAAAGCTTATTTTTGATAAGTTCTATAGGGTTAAAAGAAATGAAACTAAAAATAAAGTTGGTTTTGGACTAGGACTAACCTATGTAAAATCAATTTTAGAAGCGCACGGTGATGATATCATTGTTAATAGTAAATTAAACGAAGGGAGTGAATTTATCATTACCTTAAAAGAGTAATTTTATGAAGGACTTGATACTTTTAGTAGAAGATGATATTATATTTGGGGAAACAGTAAAAGATTATTTTGAAAGTAACAGACTTTATGTTATTTGGGCAAAAAATGGTACTGAAGCCGTTCAATTATTTAAAGATGAACACCCCGAGCTTGTTATGTTGGATGTGGTGCTTCCTGACAAGGATGGATTTCAGGTTGCTGCCGAGATCATGAAAATAAACAGCATTATTCCATTCATTTTCATGACCGGTACTGCACTCTCGGATAATGATTTTTCAAATGCCTATCAATCATTGCATGCAAAAAATTATTTAGAAAAACCAATAAAACTATCAGCGGCTTTAGCTCAAGTTAAAAGCCTGCTCTACCCTTCAGGTGTCAAGATATTCAATATAAACAATTTACATATAAAAATTAACAATCAACAACTAACAATAAATGAACAAAATTTTCAATTACGTGAAAAAGACATTCAGATTCTTTCCTTTTTATTGGAGAAAAAAAATCAAACCGTTGATCGACAAGATATTTTACTCAAAGTGTGGAATAGTGATGGCTTTCATTTGGAAAACACATTAGATTCCTGCATATCAAGATTAAAAAAAATATTAAAGAATATTCCTGACATAAAATTAAAAACTATCTATGGTAGAGGATATTTACTTTCAATATTGCAGTAGACGACTTCGTCCTTACCTGTCCCATTGGGTGGTTTTATTAAGACTATAAAATTGAATCTCCCCTCACTAACTAATTAACACTACATTCAATT
>DAIMMR010000311.1:0-4808 GCA_036720575.1 Clostridium sp. | reverse complement strand
GTGATACTAAATAATAATCCAAGAGTATTGGCAGCCTTAATGCAATCTGACAATTCTTCTATAGTTTCTTTAAAAGTAATTTGAACAGGAATTCTCTGATTTTCTATGATTTCAGACTTATTAAAAATCAAAATTATTTCACCTCACAATTTTAGGTGCTAAAAAAGAGCCCTTATTAAGAGCTCTTAAATTATTAAAATTTAGCGGTTTACTATTTCTTTATCGGCAGAAATTTTTTAAAAAAGTTAATAATTTTTTTAATTTTATTTTTTTCTACATCATTTATTTTACTGCTATTATCACCATGTATAATTTCTATTCTATTAACTTTTTCTGTACTAATTATTACCCAGTTCTTATTACCTTGATACGTTTTATCTATTGCCCTATCATACATTGATCTTTTATAATTTTTTAAAACAATATAATAATTATTTTCTCCTTCATGCTCATTAACATAAACAAGCTCTCCTGTATATATTATCTTCTCTTCACTTATATACAGTCTTAACCAAGCACCATGGTGTTTGTCTATAGTATTATCAAATATATTTGAATTTACAGTCTTGTTTATACCCAAAAAACTAAATATTTTAACACATCTATCGTTATCTGCAATAAAATAAAAGAAATACGACCCAAGTATTGAAATTAAAATCGCTACAATTCCAAATTGCAATGAATATATATCCCATTTTATTTTTAAAATTTGGCACACCAAGGCCTCTAGATGAACAATAATATAACTAACTACTAAGCAGCTTAAAAGAAAATAATTATCTCTTTGATATTTTTCAACTAACATATATTTTTTTAAAGAGAAAAAAATATATCCTGGTGCAATATATAATATTAGCAAAGGTAATAATTTTAATATTTCTTGAATTTCAGCTATATTATTTTTAATCATCTTTTTTAGATTGTTTTGGTGGATCTTGTGGTGGGGTACCAGTAGGACCCTCAAATTTAATAGTATAATCCTCGCGTATAGATTTTCGATCACTGGTTATAGGTCTTCTTTTTCCATTATTAATTTTACCAGTTATTTTTTTTGGCATAATATCATCTCCTTTATCTAAACATAATTCTACAAAATAAAGGAAAATCCTCCTGACTTTTTAAAATATCACAGAAAATATGTCGTCGCTCACCAGGCCATTTCCGGATTTTCAAATTAGAATGTACCCGGGGGCAGGAGTTCCACGAATAATTTTAAAATCACAACTTCGCTAAATTTAGTTTTAACGAAGTTACAAATCCAAAGTAAATCCCCTGTAAACCTAGTGATACCAACACTTCTACTTAACAACATGCATCTGTCTAAACTTTTTAAGTTGTTCTTCAAGCTCATTCTCATTTACGTTGTTATTACTGTTATCCATATCATCATCACTCTCAGACGTTGGTGTACCTAGTGTCCTGTCTATTAAATATCTATTAGCGGAGAACTTCACTCTTTGGTCTGTGCTATTCTTGGCAATATTCTTTATTTCATCAATGTAGGTCTGCACATCCTTCAATATATAGGCATTCCCTTGATTCTTTATGTCTTGCGTTCGCCTGTTCAGCTCAGCCTTAACTTCATCATTATCCTTCCATGTATAAATTGAGGTTCTGCTTACTCCTATCTTCCTTGCTATATCAGTTATCCTCTCACCCTCAATAAGCATTGTAATCATCTTCTCTTGATCCTTAGTAAGCAATTCTATCCCTCCTTTACACTTAACATGAATAAAGACACCTAGAATTAACTAAGTGCCTCTCTAAATATTTACTATGATACTATTTTATACCCTTATTTAATTATAAAAATGTCAACTTACAGTATTAAAACAGTTAAAAAACAGGACTAAGACAGATTAAAAACTGTAAATCAACCTTGCTAGCTTCTCTATTATGTCACATCTCTTTCTACAACAATAATCTTTATCCATATTTAAATGTCTTCCTATAGCAGTCCATGTCTGTTTTCCTTTAAAATATCTAAGATCAACTAATTTAAATTCTTCTTCTGGTAAAGTCTTCAAAGCATTATCTATTTTTCTTTTCAAATTCACATTGCAATCTCTCTCATTTTCTAACTTTTTAATTAGTTTTTCTCTATTTACAACTTCATTCTCTACAGATGAGTTAAACTTATTAGTTGATTGAGTCTTCTCTTCATATCGTATAGATGAAACTCCTTGATAATTTCTTCTAAGAGTCTCTATATCAATATTTAAATTCATTATCTTAATTTCTAAATTCTTATAATTATATAAGGTCCCCTCAGTTTTCTTAAATAATTTTTCTTCCATCTTATCAGCCATATCTTACCTCCTAGCATTCCTTAAGTCTTCTTGTCCACTTTGCTTTTTCTACCTGAAGCTCGGCTACTTGCTTAAAATCTTTCTTACTTTCAGCATCTAAGATATCTATTTCAATTTCTTTTACTCTTTTTTTATAAAAATCTTTAACATTCATCAAATACCTCCTGGTTACCTTTTTAGTTACCTTAAAAAGTAACCGTCTTAAGCATTGATATAACTAGCTTTAAAAGGATTTTTTTCAAGGTTACCTTTTTTCAAAACATATGCACAGAACTTTTATATATAAGTGCATGTACACTCACACGTATATATATATATTTGTGTAACTTGGTAACTCATATATATATATATAATGCAACGCTAGATATATAGCCATTTCCAACGGTTACCTTTTTAGTTACCTTTGGTTACTTTTTTTATATTTTAGTAACTAATGTTTACTTTAAACAGGCAACTTTTTTAATCACCTGTTTTATTGAATTTATCTGGAAAAACAACTTTTTGCTCTCCTTTATCCCATTCATCTTCAAAAATATCTGGCGGAGCTAAAGACTCTAATTTCAATTTCTTAATTTTTTTAACATTATATATATCAAATTTCACAGTTTTATCCTTAACTTTTACCGCCTTACCTGAAGGTTTCACTAAATATCCCGCCATTTTTGCTTGTTTCTTAAAATCTTTTAACTCCATGATTGATTTTTTATTACCAATGTCTCTCATATAGGAAAATATTTGATTATACATTTCGCTTGTCCTTATATAGATATTGCCATTTTGTCGGTAAACAGCATATTTGAGAAATTCACTATTTACTCTATCATCGCCAATAATCTGATCATAAAGCTTTAATATTTTTTCAACTTCCGATAGTGAATCATCCATATCATTTAATATTTCATTTTTAATATTGTCAGCTACTATACTTCTATAATTTTCAATATTCTGTAAATCGAATTTATTAAGCAGCTTATTCAATATTGAAATTCCAGTACAGATATTAATTGCAGTATTTAAAGGCCTGTCCTTTAGTCCTTCTATCTTACTGGCTTCATATTCTCTTAACTCTTTATATTCATATACTGACATATTCAGGATTACATCAATTAAACTTCTTCCTAATTTATTAACAATATCTTGATGACTTATTATCCAATCCATAGCTACAGTTTGTTCTTTACTTCTTTCACCTTTAGAGAAATACACAATACATGATCTTTCATTTAAAGCTTTTTCATCATTAAAAAATGTTTGCTCTCCGGCAAGTATCATGGGCCTTGTAAGTGCAAGAACTGTATTACTTTTTAGATTTCTATTTCCTTTATCAACTGTATGTCTGTCATAAGCATTTCTCAGGATCTCACTTATCATTTTCTTTTTGTATTCATTCATTTCACTTGGTTTAAATTCCTCAAATAAAATTGAATAATTTCCTTCACTTAACGCTTTCTGTATAGCAAATGGCGTTGTCAATCCAACTGATTTTATGTCATCTTTCGGGTAATTTAAAATAGCAGCGATTACATTCTCTAATGTTGTGCTTTTACCTCCACCACTTTCACCAGCTAACAACAAATGATGAAAATTAACATCTAATTCCAAAGCTTGAGCTATTGCTAAATTATTAATTATAGTACCTATAATGGAATAACTTATTTTCTTTGGTGCAAACTCAAATAAATATTTATGCAACTCCTGAAGTTCTTCCTTTTTTATAGGATTTATATTTGTAATTTTAATGGCTGTACCACCGTCACTTTTTATTTTGGAATTTATACCTTTATTGGTTATCATCCCGTCTTTGGTTACTAATTTAACTTGGCTATCTTCTAAAACAAACCTGATGCCCGAATAAACTTTTGATTTTTCAATGGCAAAATATCTATTTATCCATGCTTTTAAATTCATTAAGTCATCGACCCTGCCTTTAAATATAAGATCCATAGATCCTAGAAAGTTTCTGAAAGACTTTGGATCATCAAATACACTTACATAATCCATTTTTTCAATTATTCCACTGAATGATGTTTTTATGGATAGTTTTATTCCTTCCACATCTTCATTTACATAATGTATAGCTGTAGCACTTATTACATTGAAGTTGGTCATATATATTTTTTTCTCGTCTCCATCTTTAGTTAAAACAGTTTTGTAAATCCCTAAAGAATCCTGCTGCAACTCATAATGATTTTTTAAATCCAGACTTCTTTCAAAAGCATTTAATAAATCTTTTTTATTGTGGTCAACATTCAGCCAGTCAGTCACGTCTTTATTGTCTCCCATAGATTTTACACCAGGAAGATTTATAAATTTAAAAGATTTACTGGACTTAAACAACTTTTTATATATGGACCACTTATATTTCTCTCCTGCTTCTCCAGTATCCCCACAAACGTATAAATATGCACCTTCATACATAGATAAATCTTTTACATTTTTTACACTAGTAGCGACATAATTGCTATATTTAAGCGTAGAATTGAGATTATTTACGTCTTT
>DAIMMR010000310.1:0-4819 GCA_036720575.1 Clostridium sp. | reverse complement strand
CTTAGAACAGCAATTCAAGGTTCTTCTGCTGGAACATATAGTACTAGTGATGATGATTATGATATAAAAGTAAAATTTCATGATGGTGACATAAAAACTCCTTCAGATATAAGTGGAATAAAAGTGCTAAATCAATCTGGACAATCTATACCAATAAGTGAAGTTGCATCTATAGTAAGAACTAATAGTCCGCAATCTATATCAAGAAAGGATAGGCAGGATGTAGCTATAGTTTCTGCAAATATTGAAGGAAGGTCTCTTGGGACTATAAGTCAGCAGATAGGTGAAAAATTAAAGTCACTATCTGTACCAGAAGGTTATAAAATCCAATTTGGCGGTGATCAGAAGAGTATGGGAGATAGTTTTGTTTCCCTTGGAGAAGCACTGGGAGTATCATTAATACTTATTTACATGATACTTGTTGTACTTTATGAATCCTTCTTAACACCATTTATAAGAATGTTATCACTGCCTTGTGCACTCGTTGGAGCTTTTGGAATACTTGCTATTACGGGCAAAACTTTAAATATGATGTCCTTAATAGGACTTATAATGCTTGATGGATTAGCTTCTAAAAATGGTACTTTATTGATCGATTATACTAATACTCTCATAAAACGTGGATATAGTTTAAGAGAAGCATTAATTGAGTCTGGTGAAAGAAGATTAAGACCTATAATGATGACTTCTTTAACTATGATTATGGGTATGCTGCCAGCAGCTTTATCTATAGGTGAAGGCAGTGAGTTGAAGTCAAGTATGGCTGTCTTAGTTATTGGAGGAATGATTGCATCAACTATTTTTACTCCTATAATATTACCTATAATTTACTTGATGATGGACAATTTGAAGAATCGTATATTAAAAAAAAGAAAAAAACAGCCAGAAATGCAGGAGGTGTAATTTATGAAATTTAACGTTTTAAAATCCAAAAAAAATATTGTGAAGATAGTAGTCCTTTTGTTAGTAGTTTTAATGGTAGCTGCTATAGTTCATAACGTAATTAAAAATAAAAAAGTAGAGTCACAAAATAAAATTCAAAATGTAAATGTTGCTGAAGCAAAACTAGATTCTTTGGCAACAACTGTAGATTATTCGGGAAAGTTAAATTCAGATAAAGATGTATCTATATCTCCTAAAACACCAGGCAAAGTTCAAGCTTTAAACGTAAAAGTAGGTAGTACTGTAAAAGCTGGGGATATACTTTTTACTCTTGATTCAACTTCACTGCAGGCACAGCTAGAGCAGCAGCAGGCAAGCATACAATCTGCAAAAGCAAATTTAGATAAGACTCAAAGTTCTGGAGTTGAACAGCAGATTGTACAGCAGCAGCAGGCATTAAATACGGCACAGATAAATTATAATGATGCCAAAAATAGTTATGATAGGCAGCAAAGCTTATATTCTGCTGGGGCTGCACCAAAACAGGATTTAGATAATGCTACTACAAAATTAGAGAATGCAGAAGCTTCACTTTCTGCAGCACAACAAAATTTGAATTTAATAACGCAGAAAGTTGGACCTCAATCAGTTGAAGTGGCTCAGGCTCAGGTAAATCAGGCACAGGCTGGACTTAAATCAATTCAAAGTCAAATTGATGATACTGTAATTAAATCACCTATTGCTGGTGTTGTATCTGCTGTAAATATACACCAGGGAGAAATTACTTCAGGTTCTCAGGCATCTGTAACCATAGTAGATTCAAGTTCAATTATGGCTGAAGTAAATGTGCCAGACACTATGCTTTCAAAAATTAAGGTTGGACAGTCTATATCTGTAACAATTCCGTCTCTTTCGGATAAAAAATTGACAGGAACTATAGATACTATAACACCTAATGCGGATAGCAAAACTCAGCAATATCTGATTAAAGTAAGAATACCTAATTCAGATGCAAGCTTAACATCAGGAATGTATTCAAAAGTGTCCTTTCCTGACCAGGTTAAAAATAATGTAATGACAGTACCTAATGAAACTATAAAAGTTGAAAATGGAGTTTCATATTTGTTTACAGTAAGAAGTAATAAAGTAAAGAAGGTAGCTGTAACTACAGGGCTTTCAAATGACAAAGTTACTGAAATAACATCTTCAAACATAGAATCGGGAGATAGGATAATAACTTCAGGACAAACATTCTTAAATAACGGAGATAAAGTTAAAGTGCTGTATTAATAAAAAGGACTAACATGCTAATTTACTAGTATGTTAGTCCTTTAATTATATTTCTATATTTTCAAACATAGAAATTCCCTTTGAATTTACAACTTTGTAAAGTATAAAATTTAATATTACTATTATACAAAGTCCCAGGATAGCTACTTCATTTATGTAGCTGTAAAAATTAATCATTGAAAATATTAATATTCCTGTGAGTATAAAGCTAATTATTGTATTTATAAAGGTGTTGAAATTTTGTTTTACAGCTTTTACTTCATTATCCCAGTGCAATTTTGGAAATCTCAAATCAATTAAAATTCCAGTCATGGAGGTCAGTAGTATTCCTATAAAGCTGACTAAAAGTGAAATAATCAAGAGATATATAGGTATTTTTTCAAATAACTTCAGCACTATTAAAATTAAAAATATACTTGTAATTGCAACGACAGCTCCAGAAATTACTTTTGCCATAATTTGAGTGCTGTAAGAAACAGGTAAGTATTTTTTTACAAATATATTTTCTCCTTCCCTTGATATAGCTGTGGAAGTTATGGAATTAGAAGCTCCTAAAATTAATCCTGCAGCTAGAGATATTACGATACAAATCATTGTAGTAGTTAAGGTTACCTTAATATTCACTAGAGCATTTAATTTGTGAAAAGACTCCGGTTGAACTAAAAGTGGTATAAAAAGTACAATAGGTATTATGATATTTACTAAAATACAATTCATAAAGTATACAGGTGTCCTGAAAAGAGATTTCATTTCCTGAAGTAGTAGAGCTTTAAATTTAGAATTTCTAGAGGAAACTTTATTTAACTTTGAATAATCCAATTCTTTTCTCTTTGAAGAAATTTCACTGCCACCTTGTGCACCTTTAAAATACAAATATTGGCCAAGTATTGAAAATAGTGAAATGACAAGGATATTTAAAACTATAAATAAAATTAAGTTTTCAAATCCCCTAAAGCTTGAACTATATACTAGAGAACTTGCAGACAATGTACTCCCCGGGAAAAATCTGTTTGAAAGAGATACTAGAGAATTATTTCCTTCATTTATCATCTTAAATATGTTTTCATAATTTTGGGATGATATAGTCATTTTTTGAAGTACTACGTTTAAACCTATTGCAAATATCATTGCAAAAACTCCACCTAAAATTTTTAAGATATCACGGTGTTTCCCTATATTTGTGAAACTCATTATTATCATGTTTAAAATTGAGGCTGCAGCTATAGGTATAATAGGCACTATGAGAAACAACACTGCACTGTATATAAAATATAATGGACCACCACTGCTTTTATATCCATAGACCAGCAAAATAGGAAGCAGTATAAAAATTTCTGTAAGGTATTCATATATGAGTATTACAGTGAACTTGGAGAGTAGAATTTCCCAGGGCTTCAAAGGCAGCGGCAGTAAAAGGTCTATATCTTTTGAAAAATACAGTACATTTATAGAGTAAAATATGGCAAAGAAGAATATAAATATACTTGTAAAAGATATGCCAAGGGATAAAATTAAGCCTTGCTGACCTATTTTGTAGAGATAGTCATAAGCTGAGGACACAAAAATGGAAAATAGTTTTATAGTAGGTAAGAGAGCCAGTAAAATGATTATCCAAAGGGCTACTTTTCTAATTTTACTGTTTTTTTTCATACTTGCAGAATTACTTCCGTTTTTTAATAATACCTTAGTTAAAACTATATACTTATTCATTACTAGTCATCTCCAAGAAAATATTTTCCAGGCTTTCATTTTCATTGAACTTATTTTTTAATTCTTGAAAAGTTCCGGAAAATGAGAGGGAGCCTTTATTTATAACTGCAAGTCTATCACATAATTTCTCTGCCACCTCTAAAACATGAGTTGAAAAAAATACGGTATTTCCTGCACTTGCATGTTCTTTCATCATTTCCTTTAATGTATATGAGGATTTAGGATCAAGTCCAGTCATAGGTTCATCTAATATCCAAACACTTGGATTGTGGATTAGAGCACCTATAATTATTATTTTTTGCCTCATGCCGTGGGAATAACTCTGAATCTGGTCACCTAAAGCATTTGATATTTCAAATCTCTTGGATAAATTTTTAATTTTAGCTGTTCTCTCTTCAGATTTCACTCCATATATATCTGACATGAAATTTAAATATTCTATACCTTTAAGTCTTAAAAACATATCTGGATTGTCAGGAACAAAACCAAATTGATATTTGGCTTCTATAGGATTTTTATTTATGTCTATGTCGTTTATTTTTACAGTTCCACTGTCTGCTTTTATTATGCCCGTCATCATTTTTATAGTGGTAGTTTTGCCGGCACCATTTGGACCTATAAATCCAAATATTTCTCCATCGGGTATACGTAAAGTTAAGTTATTTACTGCTTTTGAAGATGAATTGTAGCTTTTGTTTACTCCTGATAATTCAATCATACTTTCCCTCCAATTTAATGTAAAATGTTTAAATATGAGTTTATATTAGTATTATATTTAATAATTTACTTAAAAGCAAATGGAGGAAAACTTATATTTCCTCCAAATCAGATAATAGTTGGTAATACCTTTAATGAGCAAAATAAAAATATTGTTAAAAAAAAAGGATAAATCTATCTTATTTTATGATAAAATAATTACACGAGGGGGAATATAATG
>DAIMMR010000309.1:0-4848 GCA_036720575.1 Clostridium sp. | reverse complement strand
AATATATGATGATAAGTTCAGTTACAGCCATCATGGTACGGACCCTGCAAGTGAAATGCTGTGTAATACTTTTGACTTAGTGAGAATACACAAATTCGGGGATTTAGATGATGAAGCAAAACCAGATACACCAGCAAATAGGCTACCCTCGTTTACTAAGATGAAAGAATTTGCGAGTAATGATGGTAGAGTAATACAGACATTAGGTAAAGAACGTATGGATAAAGCCCAGGAGGATTTTGGGGTGATTGAAGAAGATGCTGACAGTAGTTGGGTAAAAGAACTTGAATATACAGAGCAGGGAAAATTAAAAAGCACCAGAACCAACTTCTTATTAATAATTGAAAATGAGCCATTAATTAAGGGTAGGATTGCATATAACGAATTTGCAAATAGGGCTGTAGTTATAGGGCGGCTACCCTGGAGAAATAAAGATGATATGTCAGATTGGAATGATAGGGATGATAGTGGGCTTCAAGAATTTATTGAGAAATACTATAAAATAAGTTCTATAGCTAAGTGCGCGGATGCCATTAACTTAAGTTTTGGAAAACATACATTCCATCCGATTAAGGATTACTTAAATAGTCTTATGTGGGATGGGGTTAAGAGAATAGATACCTTATTAATTGATTACCTAGGTGCAGAAGATAGCAATTATGTAAGGACAATTACAAGAAAAGTATTTGTTGCAGCTGTAGCAAGAATTTTTAAACCCGGGTGCAAATTTGATAATATGATGGTTCTAAGTGGCCCACAGGGTATAGGTAAAAGTACTTTGATAAAAAGATTAGGTAAGGACTGGTACTCTGATAGTCTTACAACTGTAACTGGTAAAGAAGCATATGAGCAACTTCAAGGCGTGTGGCTCCTGGAAATGGGAGAAATGATGGCCACAAAAAAAGCTGATATTGAGGCAACAAAACACTTCTTATCAAAACAGGAGGATATATACAGAGTTGCCTATGGTAGAAGAACAAGCAGATTCCCACGCCAGTGTGTAATTATAGGAACTACGAATGATAAGGAATTTTTAAGAGATAAGACAGGTAATAGAAGATTCTGGCCTGTAGATGTTGGGATAAACCCCCATAAAAATGCCTATAAGGAATTAAACAGTTATGAGGTTGACCAAATATGGGCTGAGGCAATTGAACTTTATAATGCTGGGGAGCTTCTGGATCTCACCAGTAAAGAGAAAAAAGAAGCTGAAAAACAGCAGGAAGAACACTCAGAGGAAAGTGCAAAGGCTGGGTTAATTGAAGAATATCTGAATAAGCCTATAACTGATAATTGGTACAGCTTAGGTATGGCTGAAAGAAGAAATTATATACATGGCTCTGAATTTGGTGACATCCCAGAGGGTAATATTCAGAGGACTAAAACCTGTGTGATGGAAATATGGTGCGAATTATTCAATGGAGACCCTAAAAATCTCACGCCATTACATTCAAGAGAAATTAACGATATTCTTAAAGGCTTGAAAGTATGGATTAAGTATAAGGGTAGATTAAGATTTGGTAAAATCTATGGTACTCAAAGAGCTTTTGTGCGTGAACAGATTAATAATTAGTAGACTTTAGTAATGTGAACAATGTGAACAAAAAAATATATTGTGTTCACGCTTTTGTTCACACATAAAAATCAGTAATATCAAAGCTTTATGATATATCGTGAACAATGTGAACAAAAAATATTATATAAGTATTATTTATATAAATAGACGTATATGTATATACACCTATATGCCTAATACGTGGATATATATATATATAAGAAAATGGTTCACACTGTTCACAATAAATAGAAGGTGATTTTATTGTTAGAAAGTGTTATTGAAAAAAGACTTAAAAAAGAAATTGAGAAGATAGGTGGAAAAGCATTAAAGTTTATTAGCCCAGGGATGTCAGGAGTGCCGGACAGGATAATATTATTACCACATGGAAGGATTGTTTTTGTAGAGCTTAAAGCACCAGGTGAGAAAAGGAGAAAGTTACAGGAGTACAGGGCAAAGGGATTAGAAAAATTAGGATTTAGAGTTGAATGTATAGATTCTATAGAAGGTGTTAATAGATTTGTAAAAGAGTTGACAGAAGGAAGGTGATATTGTGAGATTTAAACCTTATGAGTATCAGAAATATGCTATAAATCATATTTTGGAAAATTGTGCTTCTGGTTTATTTCTTTGAGAGTAGATATGGGTATGGGAAAAACTGTAAGCACCCTAACAGCAGTAGATGAATTGTTGTTTTTAGGCGATGTATACAAAGTACTTGTTATAGCACCACTTAGAGTAGCAGAAGATACCTGGAGTACTGAAGTTGAAAAGTGGGACCATCTAAATCATTTAAAAGTATCAAAGATTTTAGGAACTAAAAGGAATAGAGAAAAGGCTTTAATGCATAATGCAGATATTTATGTTACTAATAGAGAAAATGTAGATTGGTTAGTTAAATATTGTTTTGATAGCTGGTTGTTTGATATGGTCGTAATTGATGAGCTTTCAAGTTTTAAGAGTTCTAAGTCGAAAAGATTTAGATCTTTGAGGAAAGTAAGACCTTATTTTAAAAGAATAGTTGGACTTACAGGCACACCAGCACCTAACAGTCTTATAGACCTATGGCCACAGATATATTTGTTAGATGGTGGGAAAAGATTAGGAAAAACAATAGGCAGCTATAGAGAGCAGTATTTTACACCGGGTAATAGAAATCAGTTTGTAGTTTATAACTGGAATTTGAAAGAAGGTGCGGCGGATGCAATTGAAAATAAAATATCGGATATTTGTGTCTCTATGAAAGCAAAAGATTATTTAGATTTACCTGAAAGAATAGATAATATTATAAATATTAATTTACCTGAAAATGCAATCAAAAAGTATAAAGAGCTAGAAAAGGATCTTGTCTTAGAACTTGGAGAAGAAGATATAACAGCAGCAAATGCAGCAGTACTTACTAACAAATTGTTACAGATGGCTAATGGAGCTATATATGCAGAAAATCATAATGTAGTTGAAATACATGATGAAAAATTAAAGGCACTACTTGAAATTATAGAAGCAGCTAATGGAAAGCCAGTGTTGATATTCTATTCATTTAAACATGATTTTGACAGGATAGTTGAATTTTTAGAATCTAAAAAGATAAAAGCAGTTGGATTGAAAGATTCATCAGATATTAAAAAGTGGAATGAAGGTAATATACCAGTGCTTTTAGTGCATCCGGCAAGTGCAGGACATGGCTTAAATCTTCAATATGGAGGAAATATAATTGTCTGGTTTGGGCTTACGTGGAGTTTGGAATTATACCAACAGGCAAATGCAAGACTTCATAGGCAGGGACAAAAGGAAACTGTAGTTATACATCATTTAGTTTGTAAAAATACTATAGACGAAGATGTGATGAAGTCTTTAGGAAATAAAGAAGTAAATCAAAATATACTGCTTGAGGCGGTAAAAGCAAGGATAGAAAAATATTCTTAGGAGGATGGTTATGAATAAAAAGGTTTTAGCTAACTTGAGAAAAGAATTTAAAGATGGGAGTTATATGCTTCCTATAAAAGAAATACACACTGTATATCTTAAAAAAGATAATGGTGAAATAATAACACAAGATTCAAGAGTTTTAGGAAGAATGGATGTTGATACAAGAGAGCTGTATTTAAGTAATTTTAAGAAGATTTTAACAGGAACTATAGATTCTAAAATATATGAGTTGAATTTTAGGAGTGAAGCATATAGCACCACACAGGATATTTTACAGAAAACCTTAAATAAACAGATAAGTATGTCTGATTTTATAGATGAAATTGTGACTAAGATAGCAAATAATTTTAACTATGATACAGATATTGTTATAAACTTTATTAAGGCTGAATATTACCAGGCAAATAAAAATGTAGACGACCAAGTGAATGAATATGTACAATCTACGGAATTTATATTGTGTACTATAAATAAGGTGGAGGTACCAAAGAGAGTATTAAAATTTGATTATGCAGAGATGGAATTTAAAACAAATTCATCCCTAGATGTAACAGTGAATTTAAATTCACCTCTTGATGGATTTATGTATCCAAGTTTTGATGATGAAGGATGTGTTGATATGAATAAAATTATATATTATTCTCACAAAGCTAAAGGGCTAAATAATATGTTTGTTAATGATGTACTTGGGTGTGAAATAAAGTTGACAGCAGCAGAGGAAAAAACTTATTTTAATTGGATTCTTAAAACCATAACTGAAGATAATATCGAACCTTGGGTACTTCAAAATGTATATGAGGATATTATTGAAAAGATGGACAGGGATGGTACAGAAGTTAAACTGGGTATTGAAAATATAAAAGAAATATTTGAAGACAATGATATCGATACAAAACTTTTGCAAAATGCATTTGAAGAAATTGGTGATGCTAACTATAGATTTAGGGCAGAAAATGTAGTTCCTGACTTTGGAAGTAAATCTATAGAAATTCAAAGTGATAATCTGACTATCAAAATTACTCCTAGATGTTTACGACAGGTTAACCAGATAAAAGATGAAAAAGGAAGAAAAAATCTTAATATAGTTCTTAGTGAAGATGTATTGATAAACGGTATGGGAATCCAGACACAATACTAATTCAAGTCAAGATATAAAAAGTGAGGTGATGTTTTTTGGATTATGAAGAGGCTGTAAAAATAGGAGTAAGAGAGGGTATAAAGTATATTAAAGAGCAGGAATATCATAAAACTAAAAAAAGATATGATAGGCGATTGAGGAATACCAGGATGCTTCTTAAACATTATAGAAATTTGAAGATACATGATAAACTTGCAGATAAATCAAATAGCAGTGTATATGAAAA
>DAIMMR010000308.1:0-4861 GCA_036720575.1 Clostridium sp. | reverse complement strand
ATTGGTGCTATGTCAAGAAAAAGTACAAATTAAAATGAGAAAGTTCTAAGTAATTTCCACATTTTAACTTGCAATTGACACACTGAGTTCCTTGACTTTTTCATATGTTTTTTCAAACTCATTGGGTGACATATAATTACAATGACTATGAATCCTTATGGTATTATAAAATGTTTCAATGTATTCAAATACAAGAATATATGCATGACGATAATTCTTAATTCTAAAGCGATTTATCCATTCACGTTTAATAATTGCATGAAAAGATTCGATACATGCATTATCCCATGGATAAGCTTTCTTTGAATAACTAAGTATCATTTTGGAGGCAGCTTTTTTATATTCTTTTGATACATATTGGCTCCCCCTGTCACTGTGTATGATAACTGGATTAACAAGCCTTCTGTTTTTCTTAGCTTTATTAATTGTGTCAATAACACAGGAAACCTCCAGACTTTCCGAAAGCGTCCAGGCTATGATTTTTCGAGAGAATAAATCCATTATACTTGTAAGGTATACAAAACCTGCATCAGTCCAGAGATATGTAATATCTGTGCACCATACTACATTTGGTGCATCAGGATTAAATTGTTCATCTAAGATATTTTTAAGCTTACTGCTGAAATCAGAATCCTTTGTAGTAACAGTATATGGTTTTACATATTGAGCTTTAATTTCAAGTTCTTTCATGTACTTTCCAACAGTGCGTTCCGATATTTTTTCACCAGTTTTTTGTATTTCTTTTGTAATCTTAGGAGCACCATAATTTTGATGTGACTTATCATAAATCTTCTTAATTTTTTCCTTTACAAGCTGTTTTCTCTTTTGTTGATTGGAAGGCAGGCGATGCAGCCATGAATTATACCCTGAACGTGAAACGCCTAATATACCGAGCATTCCGCTGGCAGAAACCCGGCGTTTACCCTTAAGATCTTCACATTTATTCTGGACCTCAAGATAGATTGTTTCTGTCACTTTCCCAGAATGCCTATAGCTTTTTTTAATACATCAAGAGCATCCTTTGTATCACGAAGTTCACGTTTTAATCGTACAATTTCCTTTTGTTCATCACTAGAATAATTACCAGAACCACGAGCCTGAATGCCATTTTCACTTTTAGAATCCCTGATCCACTTTGATAAGGTACTGGTACCTATGTCAAGGTTTTGGGCACAGCCTCTTACTCCAAGTTCTTTATGATCCATATAATATTTTACAGCGTCTTCTTTAAACTGTTTGTCATGTTGTTTCATCATGATTAAGTTCCCCCATCTCTTATACTAATTTTAATTCTTATTGGGAACTTTCTCAATTTCTCTTGTACTATTTTTATTCTAGCACTAAGTACTTTCTTTTTCACTTAATTATCACCTCAATAATCACTTAAAGTAAAACATATGTTATATACAAAACTTAACTCTGCAGCGTTCAAAACAAAGGCTAGTCCAAAGACAAATTATATAAATTTCTTTGCACAACGATTTAAATAAATATTGCTCCTATATCTTTATAAAATGAGTTTATGATAATTTCATAAAATAAAAACACCATAAACATATATCTATAAATTTAAAATATAATGCTATAACTTTTCCCTTATCACTAATAAAAATTATTATATATATAAATATTACTGTAGACACACTTCTAATTGCACTTATATGTTTTTGAAATAATAAACCTCAGTATATTTTCTTCGAGCACCAGCACTTTTTTAGTCCTCGTCAGCCTTATGATAGTTAGATTCCTGCAAAAAAATAAAAGGAAGGCTTCCTGCGGATAAAGTGCTTCCTTAATAATTCATAAAAAGTTCCTGTTTTAACTGTACTGCCGATGTATTCCTCTGGGGTCTTCCCTCTACGCACAAAAGTATTTAATTAAATTGGATTTTTCACGCACGGTTGGCGCCTTTGACAAGCCCAGGGCTAGTCCACCTTATACATGCCCTTTACAGGGCAGGCATAAGGACGGCTTAGGTATATAAAAGCAATTCAAAATAACTTAATCATATAGATATAGAATTCATGAATTAATTAATTTTAAAAACAATATGCCCATTCCCTAAACATACTAATTCGAATAATCTTGAAAATATTTATCAAGTTCCATTCTATTCATATCTTTGTAATTTTCAATACAATAACAATTATTGCACTTATGCTCAATAACATTAACATTTAATGCAGCCTTATTAACAGCATTATTCAATTTATTATAAGCATATTGATATACATTACTCTGTGGTTTAGCAAAACACCTTTGTGGATTATCTAACTTTATACATTCCAGATATTCACTAAAAGGTATCGAATCATTCATATTTCGAATCGTAATCATTTTTTGTTGTCTATTAATACCCATATCTCTAATATAATTGTCTACTGTATCAAAATATCTATCTTCCTCAATATCACTTTCATTCCAGTTACTCGGATTATTTGTCGTTATCCAAACATTATTAAAACGAGAATCTAATAATAAATTAACTTTTAATATAAATAGTACTGGGCCATATATATTTTGTCTTGAATATCCAGAATATCTATATCCATGTAAATCAACTGTATCTAAAAATATATCATTCCATACATTAAATTTTTTATCTATGCCATCACTATTTTGTCCCGTCTGTTGTACATTCCTTTTTTCCATTGCTCCTCTTGAAAGCAATCCAGCATTATGAATAAAGCCGAGTGAAGTGGTTAAACTATTAGCATGATATAAATAATAAATATTATTTTCTATAAGTTTATGATATAATTCAACACTATCTAATTTCATATAATCTCCCCCCATTTGAAAATTATTTTACCTAATTAAAAGCTATATAACTATATAATTTTTACCCAAGCATTATAGGACAAAGTATATCTCTCCATCATAAATAAACACTTAATTAAGCTAAAATCATTAAGTATTCGTTTAGCTATAAAATAATAAATAAAAAAATACCAAATGATCAGTTAAAATTGCATTTTAACAATTATATAACTTTTTATGTTCATTAATTGCATACCTATCTGTCATTCCAGCTATATAATCACAAATTGTTCTCAATAGTACACTATTAAATTGGGCTTCCCCTTTATAGTGATCCTTATTTAATTTAATTCTTAATTCTCCTACAGATTTATCATTATAACTTTGAGTTTTTTCAATTTCTGAAAGATTTTTATAAATATGTTTTATTGTTTTATCTGGTAATTGTTGTGGATTCTCAATGTAAGCTTCAAATAACTTTATAATAATGTATTTACCCATTCCATCCATTCTCTGAGCTTTAAAAGAATTCAATACTCTTTGTTTTAAAAATTTGCTAAATTTCTTATCTGTACACTCCATTTCATCATTAAATGAAATTATTTTTTTCAATCCTTTCTCTGTTTTTATTTGAAATATTAATTGTTTTTGTTTGTAAAATTCTTTATTATCTGTAATGTTAAATTTCTTTTCTAATTCACTAATTTTTATTTTAGAGTTATGAATAACATTAGATATCAGCAAATCTACTATAAAAGTAGAAAATTCTTTCATATATTCTGACTTTGTCATTGAATTACTTTTCCATTTTTCAAGGTCACTACTATTTTGTTCTGTTAAGATACTTTTATATGAATTTTTGATTTCATTGATTAAATCATTTCTGCTTATTAAATCATATTCCAGCGCATCTTCGACGTCATGATGCCTTTGGGCTATTTCATCAGCTATTGCAACTACTAATCCTTCAAAGTTCCAACAACCTAAAAAATTAATTTTGCTATCTATATCCCGAAAATTTTCATAATAAAATTCTATACTCTGCATACCTTTAAACGTACAATTTTCTGAGTTATATGTTAAATTGCACATAATATTATCTTTTTCTCGCTTATAAGTATCCTCTAACTTATAAGTCTTCTCTAATTCTTTTATAGGACATGTATTATTTTTTCCTATACTACTATGATTTAGCATCCCCCATAAAGTATGATCGGTTAAATTTAATGACTTATCTTCTAGCTTCGTAACAATTCTTATGCTTTGCCAATTATGTTTAAATCCTTTATATTGATTTTCTAAGTGAGAATTAAAATTTTTAATTTTATGACATCCATTCATAATATAATTTAAGGTTCTTTCTCCTACATGTCCAAAGGGAGTATGTCCTATATCATGTCCAAGGGCTATTGCTTCAGTCAGATCTTCGTTTAATGCTAAAGCTTTAGAAATGGTTCTAGCTATTTGAGATACTTCCAATGTGTGAGTTAATCTGTTTCTTATATGATCATCATCTGTAGCCAAGAACACTTGAGTTTTTCCATCTAATCTTCTGAATGCTCTTGAATATAATATTCTATCTCTATCTCTTTGAAATTTTGTTCTAATGGGATGCTCTTCGATATTATCAAGGCGTATTGCTTCATCCGGATTAGAAGCAACTTTTGATCCTGTTTCCATAATAATCCCTCCCCCAATTTCATATTTATTATTTAATAATTTATCCTTCAAACCTTTTATTATATAAATAACTATCTATATGTACCAATATATACATATTATAAAATGCTATATCCTAATTATACCATATAAGTTCATATTATTACTTATAATTACAAAATAAGTATTATTTTTATAAATACAAAGTTTTCTTTATATAGGGTGGACTTGCCTTGTAACGCCGACCATATAAGCAATATCTCCTACAACCATATATACCTTCAGGTGTTAGAAGCATATCCACCCTTTTCACCTGTATACTACAAATTGTTTAGAAATATTTTAAAGAGTTATTTAACGCTTAATGCATATGAAGACCTGTGAAAACTCCCCCGAACGCTTGTTTATTTCGCTAAACAATAGATTTGACGACTGTATCAAG
>DAIMMR010000011.1:0-29016 GCA_036720575.1 Clostridium sp. | reverse complement strand
ATAAATAAAAAACATGTGGTTTTTGGGTCAATGCTTTTATAGGGCATTGGCTTTGTTTTTTTGTTGTAAAAAGGAAACAAGATGCATATTTGCAACAGAATAATTATTTGTAATATGTATAGTTAATCCAACCAGTATTTCAAGTATGACAACAATGAAAACGTTGCATACATGCATCAAACAAATATTAATATATACTTGTAAAACGGCATAATATTAATATGTAGACTGTGGCATGGTATTTGCTTTTTTTAACAGTATTAAAATATTTAGGAGGAATTTTCATGAAAAATATAGATAAATTAAAAAAGATACTTATAGAAATTTTTAAAATAGAGAATATAGATGAAATTACAGATGAAATGGGACCTAACGATATAAAGGATTGGGATTCACTTGCACATGTGGAACTTGTAAATGCACTTGAAGAGGAATTTGAGATAAATCTGGATGTAATTGACATATCAAGAATGTACACTATTGGTGATATAAAGAAGATACTTAATAAATATGAGGTAGAAATATGAATTTTACGGACTACATATTTGAAAAGTCCAAAGGTCTCAATAAGACAGCTGTAATAGACAATGGTGAGATAATTTATAGTGAAATATATGAAAGAGTATGCAGCATAGCTTGTCTGTTGCAGTATAAAAATTATTCAAAAGAAGATAGTGTACTTGTTATTTCTGAGAACTCTACTTTTTTTATAGAAACTTATTTTGGAATAATTAAAAATGGAAGTATATGCGTACCTGTAAATCCATCTATGGATAAAAAGGATATAGCATATATAGCAAAAATTTTAAACATAAGACTGGTTTTTTGTCAGTATAAGTACAAAACTGAAATGAAAGACTGTTTTGGCGAAAATGTTGAAATACGTACAGAAAGATATATATGTGAAAAACAATCAAATTTAAAGTTAAAAATTGATGTTGATATGAAAAAAGACACTGCTTTAATTATGTTTACTTCAGGATCTACTTCAAAGCCTAAAGGAGTAATGCTGACTCATTATAATCTAATTTATAATACAGATTCCATAATACAATATTTGAATTTAACTGATAAAGACAGAATAGAAGTTGTACTTCCTTTCTACTATTGCTATGGAACTTCACTTTTAAATACTCACTTTAGATGTGGTGGAAGCTTGGTTATAAATAATAGATTTATGTTTCCACAGACTGTTATAGATGATATAAACAAATATAAATGTACCGGGTTTGCAGGAGTGCCTACAACTTATCAAATACTTCTCAGAATGACAAATTTCAAGGACTCTCAATTCTCATCCTTGAGATATGTTACACAGGCAGGAGGAAAACTGCCTAAAATATTTATAAGTGAGTTATACAAGATTCTTAAAGGCGTAGATATTTATATTATGTATGGACAAACTGAAGCTACAGCAAGGCTTTCATATTTGCCGCCACAACATATTATGGATAAATTAGGCTCCATAGGAAAAGGAGTTCCAGGTACGGAACTAATGATACTAAACAGGAATGGTATGCCTGTCAATACAGGTGAAATAGGAGAGATAGCAGCCAGAGGCGGAAATATAATGAAGGGCTATTTTAATGATGAATATGAAACTAAAAAGGTAATTAAAAATGGACTTTTATATACAGGGGATATAGCATATAAAGATAAAGAGGGCTATATATTTATAGTTTCCAGAGAAAAGAATATAATAAAATGTGCAGGAAATAGGATAAGTCCTGGTGAAATAGAAAATACAGTAGCTTCTATAAAACAAGTGGTTGAATGTGCCGTAATAGGAGTGGAGGATGAGATGTTAGGTGAAGCTGTAAAGGTATTTGTAGTTTTGAATGGTAACTATAAAGACATAGATGAGAAATATATTATAAATTATTGCAGCAGCAGACTTCCGAAATACAAAACCCCTAAGTATATAAAATTCTTACCTTCACTTCCTAAAAATTCATCAGGGAAGGTTCTCTTTAAACAGTTAAGAAACATGTAAAATAATGTGAAGCAGGTGAATCCTATGAAAACGGAACATTTGATAGAGAAAATAGTGCTGAAAAATCAATATCGAATTTCTCAGAAAGAAAAAGAAAAAATTTTACTTCCAATTTTAAAAAAACAGATTGAATATAATAGAATTAATCCCAATATAAATTCTATGTACAATAAATTGCATATAGATATTTCTAAGATTCAAAGTCTTGAACAAATTCCATTTATTCCAGTAAACATGTTTAAAAAGTTTGATCTTCTTACTTGCAACAAAAAAGATATTATAAGAATATTAAATTCAAGCTCAACTACAACAGGTATACCAAGCAAAGTATATTTGGACAGATATACGGCTATACATCAATCACAATCACTTTTAACAACTTTGAAAAGTTTTTTAGGAGGAAAAAGAAGGCCTCTTTTGATTTTGGATACGGAAGCTGTTAATAAAAGTGGAAATATATTAAGTGCCAGGGGAGCAGCTATTAGAGGAATAAGCAATTTTGCAAGCAGTATAACCTATGCAATGGATGGACAAAATGAGGATTTGAAAATAAATTTTGAAAGATTAAATAAATTTGAACAGGATAATAGTGGCAAAGAAATTTTAGTGTATGGTTTTACCTATATAATATGGAGTAAGTTTTTAAGAATTATGGAAAGAAAAAATATAAAGTTGGATTTATCCAATATGAAACTTATGCACAGCGGTGGATGGAAAAAGCTTTCCTCCGAAAAAGTCGGAAAAGAGGAATTCAATAGCAGAGTTGCTTCTATCTTTAGTGCCAAAAGAGAAAATATAATGGACTTTTATGGAATGGCTGAGCAACTTGGTGTAATCTTTGTAGATTGTGAGTGTGGATACAAGCATGTACCGGATTTTGCAGATATTATAATAAGGGATTTTAACAGCTTGCGGGAATCGAAAATTGGAAAGCGTGGAATTATAGAGGTTATTAGCATTTTGGGATCCAGTTATCCCTCACAGGCTGTTTTAACTGAGGATGTAGGCGAACTAATTGGAATAGATGATTGTAAATGCGGTAGAAAGGGCAAATATTTCAAATTTAAATCCAGAATGCAAAGGTCGGAAACGAGAGGCTGTGGCGATACTTTTGCAGAAAGGGAGAAGGACAGATGATAGATTGTTATTTGTTAGACGGACATATATATCATGAAAAAATCAGATATTGCAACTTTAAATATATAATTGAAAATACAACTTGTAATTTGGAACTGCTGAATTCTATACCTTCGGAGGTTATAATACTTATATTGGATGAATATTCCAGAAAACTGTCTAGAAATAAAAATATGCTGAAGATAGAAGGAGTTGCCTATCTTTCATTTTTTTTAAGAAAAGCCAATATTGAAAAATTGATTGAGCTGAACATAGGAAACAAAAAATATTTGGATGATTTTGTAGACAAGGGAAAAGGAAAGTTTGTAAAAGCACAGGGGCGGGGAATTTCTTGCCATTGGGTAGCAGGTAATGTATATACTCTTGCAATTTACTCTGTAGTTCAATCTATAATAGCTAAAAATTTCAATATTGCGAGAATACCTGAACAGAGTTTGCAAATGGTATTAAAATTACTTGAATGTATGGAAAATATAGAGGTAAATTATATGGGAAAGTCATATTCTTCTATAGATATATTGAAAAATATTTGCATAATATATTTTAATAGTAAGGATGAAGACCTCAACAGAGAGATGTCCCATATTGCTGATTCAAGAATTATATGGGGAGGACAGTATGCTGTAGAACATATTTCACTTCTTCCTAAAAAGACTACCTGTAAAGATATAATTTTTGGGCCCAAGTATTCTTTTGCAGTTTTTGACAGTGATATTTTAGAATGCGACAGTTGTGAAAAATATATGGACAGATTGGTTTTGGATATAGTGTTATTTGGACAAAAAGCATGTTCATCTCCCCAGGTATTGTTTGTAGAAAAAAGCAATAAAACACTTAATTATATAGTTAAAATGTTGGAGAGCTCTTTTGAAAAAATAGGGGTAAAACATAAAAATATTTTGGATGAAGGACAATGTACAAAAATTATAAACGAAAGAGGCTTTTATAGTCTAAGCCTGGACAAAGATATTTGCTGCAGCAGGGGAATGGAATATACTATTTTGATTAATAATGATATAAAATTGGAAGAACCTGTTGGAGGAAGATGTATTTTTGTAAAGGAAATAGACAGCATATTTAATTTGGAAGCACTTATTACAAGGAGAATACAGACTGTAGGTTTTGCAATTAAAGATGAAAACAAGATATTTAAGTTTGCGGACTTGGTTACGAAAGCCGGTGTGGACAGAGTAATAAATATAGGAAATATGAATGACTATGATTGCCCATGGGATGGATATTTGATGATAAATGAGCTTGTGAGATGGTGTAATTTAAATATGAATTTTTAAATTAAAATTGATACACTGCTTATAGAACATAGCACTTATTAACTTATTAAATATGTGCTATAATTTTTATATAATGTAATTTATTGTACTATTTAATCTCATCAATTGTTTTAAAATTTATACTTTTAAAATGACAAGGATAATTAGATATGTACTTGGGAGGGTTGTTTATGAAAAACAACAATTTTTTGGGATTCGATGAATTTCTGCAGGAAGATGTAAATACATTGAAATTTAGAATAAAGCAGTTGTATCAGGTTCTTGAAAGTTCTTATGATGGTATATACATAACGGATGGAAATGCAAATACCATATTTTTGAATAGGGCGTACGAAGAAATTACAGGGATGAAAAAAAAAGAAATGATTGGTAAAAATATGGCATACTTAGAAAATGATAATTATATTTCTAAATCCGGAACGCTTATGGTTCTTAAAAGCAGAAAAAATATTACAATTGAGCAGAAATTTAAAACTGGCAAAACAGCACTTGTGTCCAGCAGCCCAATTTTTAACGATAATGATGACATAACAATGGTTGTTACAAATGTAAGAAATGTTACAGAGCTCTATGAGTTGAAAGAGCAGTTGAAAAAGAACAGGGAACTTACAGAAAAATACTACTCTCAATTGAGGGCAATGAGACATCAGTTGCTTAAATTTTCAGATATCATAGTAAAAGATGAAAAGATGCTCAATATACTTGAAATGGCAAGAAAAGTGGCCAAGGTAGATACAACAGTACTTTTGTTGGGTGAAACTGGTGTTGGTAAAGAAGAGGTAGCCAAGTATATACACAAAAATAGTAAAAGAAGCAAAAAGAGTTTTATTAGCATAGATTGTGGGTGTATTCCTTACAATCTTATGGAATCCGAATTATTTGGATATGAAAAGGGAGCTTTTACAGGCGCCAATAAAGAAGGAAAGGTTGGACTTTTTGAACTGGCCAATAGTGGTACGATTTTTTTGGATGAAGTTGGAGAACTTCCACTAGATATGCAGGTTAAATTGTTAAGAGTTCTTCAGGAAAAGGAAATAAAGAGAATAGGTGGAGTAGACAATATTAAGATTGATGTGAGGGTAATAGCGGCTACCAACAGAAATTTAGAAGAAATGGTCAGAAAAAAAAATTTCAGGGAAGATCTGTATTATAGATTAAATGTAGTTCCAATTAAAATATTACCACTAAGAGATAGAAAAGATGATATAGAACCTCTTGTAGAACATTTCATGTGTGTGTTTAATAAAAAATATAATTTTAATAAGATAATAACTCATGGTGCCATAGAATCACTTAAAGAATATAAATGGCCTGGTAATGTAAGGGAATTAAAAAATATAATAGAAAGAATTATGATTATGAGTACAGGAAATAAAATACTTAGAAGTGATTTACCTATAAAGGAGGTTTGGAGTAATGATAATAGAAATACAGATGTTGAAAGAGGGCATTTGAAATTGAAAGAGGAAGTTCAAAATTTAGAAGAATTGTTAATAGAAAATGCTTTTAAAAGATATGGAAATGTTAGGGATGCAGCCAGGGAATTAGGAATAGATGCATCTACTCTTGTAAGGAAAAGGAAGAGATATAAAAATAAATATATGATGAAGAAATAATACTTTTTTTAATAATGTACTCAGAAAATTTTATATTTTGAAAACGTTTTATAATCTTAGTTTAAAATGGTATATATAATCAATATTTAACATAATAAATTTAGTAGTATAAGTTACAGTTGTAAAGTACAATTATCAAGTTTTAAATTTAAAGGGGTGGAATTGATGATTCAATGCTTTGTAAAAAAAAATGTTACTTCTAGTTTTAATTATGTTACATTTCCCAAATTGCTTTATGTCAGTAAAATAAAAGAAGAGTCCAGTATTTATCCGCGTGTAATGCATTCTCATGATGATTTTGTAGAGATTGTTTTAATATGTAAAGGCAGTGGTGAATATTCTATTGGCGGTAAAATGTACAATATTAAACCAGGTGATGTTTTAATATATAACAGTGGTGTTATTCATGATGAGATTTCAGGACCAAATATTAAGATAGCCAGCTATTGTTGTGCTATTAGTGGAATTAAAGTAGAAAAACTACGAAAAAATGCTTTGATTCCTGATGATGAATGTCCTGTTGTGCCAAGTAAAAATAAATTTCCAGTATTATATAAAATTTTTAATGTGATGTTCTCTACTCTTTCGAGTGGATGCTATGGTGCAGAAGAGAGTTGCAATTATCTTATGATGGCACTTTTAGTACAAGTTAAAAATTTATTGTGCAAAATAGCCGGTTTTCATGATGGGGATACTGATGAACCTAATGTTTTAGTAAGGCGCATTGAAAAATATATTAATCAACATTATAAAGAGGATATGAGTTTAAAGACAATGTCGGGTGATTTGAATATTAGTCCATACTATTTATCTCACATATTCAAAAATTTTACTAGTTATTCACCAATTCAGTATGTATTGCGCCGACGTATTGGAGAAGCTCAGACGTTGTTGATAACAACCAACTATTCTGTTACACAAATAGCTTCTATAGTGGGATATGATAATCCAAGCAATTTTAACTTGATTTTCACAAAATATGTTGGAATGTCTCCTAAAAAGTATAGAAAAAATTACATTGTGAAGGTTGATAATATCAAGAAGAGTTTTACATTGAATTGAAAAAATTAAATTTAATTGTATGAACACAGCTCTGAAGATTTTTTAAATCTTCAGAGCTGTGTTCATATGATTGAATTTCCCGGCCAAACATTTTACATTAAAAATATAAAAGCAAGAAATGTATAAAACTTTTTATATAATGGGTCTATAATGTATATGACATGAAAATAATATTATTATATATAAAATAAAAAAGGAGTTGAAGTTAAGTGAAACTTGGTTTTAATGAAGCAACATGTATGAAAAAATCAAATGTTATGAGAGATTTGGAACTTTGTGAAAAGTATGGCTATGACTATATTGAGCTTCGTCTTGACATGATAAAAGATTATTTGGAAGATCATAGTATTGAAGATCTAAAAGAATTTTTTAAGGCAGGTCATTTGAAACCGTTTGCCCTAAATTCAATTGAAAATATTAATTTTTGTAACAAAAGGCAGTGGAATGAACTTATAGATTTATTTACTTTTGGGTGCAAGGTTGCATGCCATATAGGAAATCCCTATATAGTAGTGGTTCCAACTGTAACTTCAGAGGTATCCAATAAAAATGAAGAGGAAGTTTTCATTGACTCTGTAAACGTATTAAATAAATTAGCCGATATAGCTGAAAAATATAATGTAAAACTTGCATTTGAACCTATAGGAGATAAGAAATGGGTTTGCAATAGTATTCGTCAGGCATATGAAATTGTAAAATTAGTAAACCGTGATAGTGTTGGACTTGTAGTAGATTGTATAAATGTCTATTTGCATGATAAATGTGCAGATATTGAGTATCTCAGAAAAATACCGCTAGACAAGATATTTGTATTTCATATTAATGATTGTGAAAATCTGCCTCTGGGAATTTTGGACCATTGTAATAGGCTCTTCCCGGGAGACGGCTGTATACCAATAAAAGAAATTACTGATATATTAAAGGAGAAAGGTTACGATAAAATTGCTTCTTTAGAATTATTCCGTCCTGAATACTGGAATATGGAACCTGAAGATGTTATACGTATTGGTGCAGAAAAAACAAAACAATATTTATAGAGAACTTTATAATAAAACAAGAATTTTATAGTTTTAGGAAAATGATATTAAAAGTATTAAGGATAATAAAGGATAATATATGAAATATCCCAAATATCAAAGCAAGAAATCTATAGAATTGCATTAAAAAAAATTTTATACTATACACGTAAGATAAAAGTAAGTAAATACCCATTATGTTAAAAATTAAAATATTGTTAGATAGAAGGAGGTATTACTTTGAATAGAGTAAAAATGACAGTGGGACAGGCAATTGTTAAGTTCTTGAATAATCAGTATATAGAATTTGATGGAGTTGAAAACCAGTTTATAGATGGTATTTTCACAATATTCGGTCATGGAATGGTAGCAGGACTTGGACAAGCATTGGAGGAGGATCCAGGACATCTAAGAGTATACCAGGGGCGTAATGAACAGGGAATGGCACATGCAGCTATGAGTTATGCAAAACAGAATAATAGAAGACGCATAATTGCATGTACATCATCAATAGGTCCAGGAGCTGCAAATATGGTTACTGCAGCACTCACTGCATCTATTAATAATATTCCTCTATTGTTGTTTCCATCGGATACGTTTTCTACACGTCAGCCGGATCCGGTACTTCAACAGATAGAGCAGCCATATAACCTGTCTATAACTACAAATGACTGCTTTAAGCCAGTAACTCGTTATTGGGATAGAGTTGCAAGACCGGAACATCTTATGACTGCTCTTATAAATGCAATGCGGGTATTGACGGATGTCAGCAATACTGGAGCAGTATGTATTGGCATACCACAGGATGTACAGGGTGAGAGTTTTGATTTTCCTGAATACTTCTTTAAGAAGAGAGTACATCACATTGCCCGCCGTAAAGCAGATGACAGGGAAATTGAAAATGCAGTTGATCTTATTATGGTTAGCAAGAAGCCTTTATTTATTGGAGGCGGAGGCGTAAGGTATTCAGAAGCCGGAGAGACTCTTCAAAGTTTTTGTGAGGAATTTGGCATACCATATGCTGAAACACAAGCAGGTAAGAGTTCTACCAAGTCATCAAGTCCAATGAATTTGGGTGGTGTAGGTATAACAGGAACACTTGCTGCAAATACAGCAGCAGAGATGGCAGATTTGGTTGTTGGAGTAGGAACTCGATTCAATGATTTTGTAACGGGATCCAAGGAAATATTCCGCAATCCTGATGTAAGATTTGTTACTATAAATACATCTGAATTTCATGCTGAAAAGATGGATGCTGAACGTGTTGTGGGAGATGCAAAATTAAATTTGGAGATTATTGTAAAAGAACTTCACAGCAAAAAATACAAACCTGCTTATAAAGAGGATGAAATAGCAAAAATTCAATCAGTATGGGAAAAGGAAAGGCAATCAGTTTGCAATGTTGTTTATACAGGAAAAGATTTTGTGCCATGTGTTCCAAGTTGGACTCCTGAAATTATAAATGACTATATTCGAGATATAGGAGGTACTATTACAGAATCCAACGGAGTAGGTATTGTAAGAGATGTTATTGATGACGATGCAATTGTTGTGGCTGCTGCAGGGTCACTGCCAGCTGATCTGGAACGTCTTTGGACTACAGATGTAAAGGATTCCTATAACATGGAGTATGGTGCATCATGCATGGGCTACGAAATTGCAGGTGCACTAGGTTCCAAACTGGCTGAACCGGATAGAGAAGTTTATGCTCTAGTAGGTGATGGCTCGTTCCTTATGTTGAATTCTGAAATTACAACAGCCGTACAGGAAAATGCAAAGATAACTATTATTGTATTTGACAATGCTGCATTTGGATGTATAAATAATCTACAGATGGGAAATGGAATAGGAAGTATGTGTACAGAATTTCGCTATCGTAATGAGAAAAGTGGAAGAACAGATGGAAACTATATCTATGTAGATTTTGCAAAAGTAGGAGAAGGTTATGGCTTGAAGGGATATGTAGCTAAAACTCCTGAAGAGTTGAGAGCAGCTCTTGAAGATTCAAAAAAACAAACAAGATCATGTATTATTGATGCCAAAGTACTTCCAAAGACAATGGCAGAAGGTTATAAATCCTGGTGGCATATAGGTGTTGCATCTGTTAGTAAATCAGAAGTAACTCAAGCCTCCTATAAAAGCAGACTTGAAAGACTTAAAAAAGCAAGAATATATTAAAACAAACTTACAAGGGGGAAGGTTTTATGTTAAATAGAGAAAATGTTAAAATTGGAATTGCACCTATTGCATGGACAGAAGATGACATGCCTGAATGGGGAAAAGAAAATACTTTCTTACAGACAATTAGTGAAATTGCACTTTCTGGTTATAAAGGTACTGAAATAGGATGCCAGTTTCCTAGAGATACAGACATTTTGAATAAGGAATTCAGTCGTCGAGGTATTTCAGCTATAACAGCATGGTATAGCTCCTATCTTAATGAAAAACCATATGAGGTTAATGAACGTGGCTTTATAGATCATATGAATTTTCTGAAGGCAATTGGTGCCAAGCATGTAGTCGTTTCTGACCAGAGCCATAGTATTCAACATTTTAACAATATTCCACATACTGACAAGTATGTTATTACAGATGAAGCTGAGTGGAAGCAGCTGGCAGAAGGACTGGACAAACTCGGTAAAATAGCTGTGGATAATGGCATGATGCTCATATACCACCATCATATGACTACTACAGTTCAAAGAACGAATGAAATTGACAAATTGATGGAATTAACTAATCCCAAGTATGTAAATCTTCTATTTGATACAGGACATCTTACATTTTCAGGTGAAGATCCAGTTGCAATTCTAGATAAACATTTTGACAGAATTAAGCACATTCATTTGAAAGATGTTAGACCTGATATCATGAAGAGATGCAGAGATAAAAAGTTGAGCTTTTTAAAATCCGTTCTTGAAGGTGTATTTACTGTTCCAGGTGATAAAACTGGTTCTGTAGATTATCCTGCAATTTTTAAGATATTGGAGAAAAGGAATTATAAAGGTTGGTTGGTAGTTGAAGCTGAACAAAATCCATATATATATAATCCACTTGATTATGCTAAACTTGCAAGAGCATATATTAAGGAGCAGACAGGTATATAAATTAAAAATTTTAATATATTATTTATGAAAATGGGGGAATTTAATATGAAAAAAATTAAAATTGGTTCTGCAGGTTTAGGCCGTCTTGGATATGAACATGCTTGCAATCTTGCTACACGTGTACCTGGAGCTGAACTTACTGCAATTACTGATATAGATGAAAGCAAGCTTAAACAAGTAAAAAGTGAACTAAATGTTCCATATGCTTACACTGACTTTAAAGAAATGTGTGCTAATCCTGAGTTAGATGCAATTGCCATAGTTACTCCATCTGCTCTTCACACAGAACAAATTGAAATTGCATTAAATGCTGGAAAGCATGTATTCTGTGAGAAACCTTTGGATACAAATATAGAGCACTGCAAGAAAGCTGAAAAAGTTGTAGAAGCCCACAAGGATAAAATATTCATGTTGGGATTCATGAGACGTTATGATTATTCGTATCGCAAGGCAAAAGAAAAAATTGAGAATGGTGATATTGGAAGAGTAATTTTGGTTCGTTCCTATACACAGGATCCTATAACAACAATAGAAGGTACATTGGCATTTGCACCACACAGCGGAGGACAGTTCCTGGATATGTGTGTACATGATATAGATTTATGCCGTTGGTTTACTGGAAGTGAACCAAAGAATATGTGGGGTATAGGAGGATGCTTTGAATTTGAGCAGTACCGCCAGTGGAATGACGCAGACAATGTAGGTTGTATGATTCAGTTTGAGGACGAAACTATGGCATTTATGTTTGCCGGACGTGCTGCAGCTCACGGTTGTAATGTAGAGACTGAAATTATTGGAACTAGGGGTACTCTAAGAATTGGATCAGTTGGAACCGATAGTTTACTGGAAGTAATGAGTGAGCATGGAGTATGTCGTGAATGTTATCCAGATTTCGTTGCACGTTGGCATAATGCATATATAGCAGAAATGGAGGAATTCGTAAAATGCATTCAGGAAAACCGCAAACCAAATGTAACTGTATATGATGGTACTGCTGTTTCAAAGATTGCAAATAGATGCAAAGAGTCATTTGAAAAGGGGCAAATGTTACCATATGAAAAGTAAGTTTGTATAAACATATTTTAAATTATAGAAAGAGGCGTATGCAAACTATGAAAATTTCTAGAAATACTCCCTTTTCAAAGGGATATAATGAAATTGTTAGTAAAGAGAAACATCCTTCAATGATGGGAATGGAATTTGGTGTAATTTCCATGGAAGATGGTGATGAAGATTCTTTCACTTATAATCAGGAAGCAATATATGTTCTGATGACTGGTAAGATTACATTTTCATGGAATAACAACAGTGAGACAGTAGAACGCAATAGTTGTTTCCATGAGGCACCTATTTTACTTCACGTGCCTCAGAATACGGCTGTATCAATTAAGTGTTTATCGAGAACTGCAGAGGTTGCAGTTTCAAGAACTGAAAATACAAAAAAATTCCAGGCAAAATTATTAAAGCCAGAAGATTGTCTTTGCGCAAATGAAGAAAGAGGTGCAGGTACATTAAATGAGTGCTCAACACGTCTTGTAAGAACATTCTTTGACAGATCAAATTGTCCTGAAACTAACTTCTTTGTTGGAGAAGTTGTTAGTTACCCTGGTAAGTGGTCTTCATTTCCACCACATACTCATGTGGAGCCGGAAATTTACTTTTATAAATTTTTGCCGGAAAATGGATATGGACTTGCAGAAATGGGAGATGATGCTTATAAGGTAAAAAACAATGAACTTACAGGAATGCCTTGTAATACTACACATGCCCAGTCTACAGCTCCAGGATATGCAGAATATTATTTATGGGTAATACGTCTTAGAGATGCTCAGAATATTATTACTACAGTAAGACCGGAGTATGAATGGACAACTGAGTCAGATGCAAAATATTTTCCAGAATTATAGATGATTTAACTAAGATGACTAAAAGATAACTCTCACAAGGAGGTATAAAATGTTAAGTAAAAGTGAAATCAGGGAACTAAAAAGATTAGCTGTAAAGATAAGGATAGATACTATAAAATCCATTGCTAATTTTGGTGCAGGACATGTTGGTGGTGCAATGTCTATGGTTGAAACTTTGGCTGTATTATATGGCAAAATCATGAGATATGATACTAAAAATCCAGACTGGAAAGATAGAGACTGGTTTATATGTTCAAAGGGCCATTCAGGTCCCTCATTGTATGCTACTCTTGCAATAGAAGGTTTCTTCCCGGAAGAAGAATTAAAGACATTGAATCAAGGAGGAACTAAACTTCCCAGCCATTGCAACAAGGATTTAACAAAAGGTGTTGACATGTCAACAGGTTCGCTTGGACAAGGATCATCTTTGGCAGTAGGAGTTGCACTTGGGAATAAGTTAGATAAAAGAGATAATTATACTTATCTGATGCTTGGTGATGGAGAAATCCAGGAAGGTCAGGTATGGGAGGCAGCGCTTTATGCAGCACAGAAAAAGTTGGATAATTTAATTGCTTTTGTGGATTATAATAAAAAACAACTTGATGGCTATGTAAAAGATATAAATGATGTGGGGGATATTAAAGTAAAGTTTGAATCTTTTGGTTGGAATGCACAGAAAGTAGATGGCAACGATGTAGTTCAAGTATACGATGCCATAATGAATGCAAAAAAAATTAAAGGTAAGCCATCTTTAATAGTTCTTGATACCATAAAAGGAAAGGGAATTCCTTTTGCTGAAAACCTTAAATTAAATCATCATATACAAGTTAGCAGTGAACAATTGGAAGAAACTCTTGCATATTTGGAAAAAGAACTTGAAAGGCTGGTGTAATTTATGAGTGTGGTTTTAGCATCAAAAAGAATAAAAGATGAAGAAATGAGAAATATATATTGCAATACTCTGCTTAAAATTGCAGCAAAAAATAAAGATGTTGTAGTTTTAGATGGCGATTTGATGTCATCTATGGGTATGAGAAAATTTGCAGAAGAATTTCCTGAAAGAACTTTTGATGTAGGAATTCAGGAAGCAAATATGATAGGTGTTGCAGCTGGATTATCTGCTACGGGAAAGATACCATTTGCTCATACATTTGGACCATTTGCCACAAGAAGATGCTTTGATCAATTGTTTCTGTCTGTAGGTTATTCCAACCGAAATGTAAGAGTAATTGGAAGTGATCCGGGAGTTACAGCAGCATTTAATGGAGGTACCCATATGCCATTTGAAGATATGGGGATAATGAGAAATATACCTAATGTTACGATACTGGAACCAGTAGATTGCACAATGCTTGAAGATTTAATCAAGCAGACAGCAGCTTTAAAAGGATTTTTCTATATTAGACTACTTAGAAAAAATCCAATTAAAATATATGAAAGTGGATCAACATTTGAAATTGGCAAGGGAGTTACCTTGAAAGATGGTAAGGATGTAAGTATAATAGCTAGCGGAATAATGGTTAATGATGCTATAAATGCAGCTGAAGCTCTAGCTAAAGAAGGAATAAATGCCAAGGTTGTAAATATATTTACATTGAAGCCAATTGACAAAGAATTAATAATAAATTGTGCCAAAGAGACTGGAGCTATAGTAACTGCTGAAAATCATAATATTATAAATGGATTAGGAAGTGCAGTTTCTGAAGTATTGAGTGAAAATATTCCAGTACCTTTGGAAAGGGTAGGTATACGTGATAGATTTGGTCAGGTTGGCTCAGTGGATTATTTGAAACAAGAGTATGGACTTACTGTTCAGGATATTGTTAATACTTGCAAAAAAGTAATTGAAAGAAAAAAATAATAGTTGCACAGTATAAATTAGATATATAATTATTACTATAAAATACTACAAAACTATAAAATAGTTTTGTAGTATCAATTTATGAAACAAGATAGGATTGAATACAGTTATGATTGAAAAAAAGCAGAAAAAAATAGCACTGATTGTAGCTATGTGCCTTTTTATGGAAATGTTAGACGGTACAATTGTAACAACAGCAACTCCGGCTATATCAAATACATTTAAAGTACCACTGGCTTCAACAAGTGTTATTATAACAGCGTATATGATTACTTTGGCCATGTTTATTCCTTTAAGTGGATGGTTTGCAGATAGATTTAATAATAAAACAATATTTTTAAGTGCAATTGTAATATTTACTGGGGCTTCTATTGGATGTGCCTTGAGCAAATCATTTGATTTTTTAGTGGCAATGAGAATTATACAGGGCCTTGGAGGTTCTATGATGGTTCCTGTTGGAAGATTGATAGTATTAAAGAAAACTCATAAAAAGGAACTGCTTCAGATGATATCTTATCTTGTATGGCCTGGCCTTATTGCACCTGCAATAGCACCGCTTTTAGGAGGGCTTATTGTAACTTATTATTCTTGGCATTTGATATTTGCAATCAATATTCCTCTAGGAGCTATAGCATTTTTGGTGAGTTTTAGAATATTGGAGAATTCTAATGGAGATAAAAATAAGTCATTAGATTGGATGGGATTTATTTTGATTGGAATAGGTGCCGGAGGTATTATTTACGCAGCCAATATATTGGCTGATTCCAGTAGATCATGGGAAAAAGGTCTTGTTTTGTTATTAATTTTTATCATGGAATTTTTGCTTGCAATGCTTTACCTTTACAGAACCAAAGATCCTTTAATTGATTTAAGAGTTTTGAAGATAAAGACTTTTCGCATATCTCAGACAGGAGGATCACTATTTTGGTTTTGTGTAGGTGCAGCTCCTTTTCTACTTACTATTATGCTTCAAAATTTATTTGGGTGGAGTGCAGCTTACTCTGGCAGTATAGTACTATTTATATTTGTTGGAAACATTGGAATAAAACCAGCCAGTACATTTTTAATAAACAAATATGGTTTTAAAACCATATTTATTGATTCAATGTTGGTAGTTTCAATAACAATGGTTGTAAGTGCATTTTTTTCCATACACACTCCAATAGTTTTCATGATTATTATCACAATTTTAAGTGGTATAGGCCGTTCTTTGACATTTACCTCTTATAATTCAATTGCATACAGTGAATTGGATTATAAGCAAACTAATGCTGCCAATACACTTGAATCAACTACAAAAAATATGGCACAGGCTTTAGGTATAGCCATAATTTCAGTAGTATTAAGAATAGGACAATCTATTTTTTCAGGAAAAGGATTAGAATCATTAAGTTACAGATTATCCTTTTTTGTTCTCGCAGTATTCTGCATAATGGCATTGATTGAGATATTCACGCTTCCTAAAAATGCAGGAAATGTTGTTCTCAAGGATAGATAAAAATTTGACAACCTTGAGGAAATGATATCATTAAAAACAAGATATTTTTAGACTTAGAAGAACTGGTTAAATTAAAATAATAAAGGAGGATGTATTATATGATTAAGTTAGGAATTATTGGTGTAGGTAGAATAGGAAGAGTACATGGTGAAAGTATAACAAAATATGTTGAAGGTGCAGAAATTAAAGCTATAGCTGATGCATATTTGAATGATGATCAGAAAAAGTGGGCTAAAGAAAAAGGTATACCAAATGTATACACTGATTATAAGAAAATAATTGAGGATCCAGAAATAGATGCAGTTTTAATTTGTTCTTCTACAGATACACATTCCAAAATATCAATTGAAGCTATAAAAGCTCATAAACATGTTTTTTGCGAGAAACCTATAGATCATGATATTTGTAAAATAAATAAAGTACTAGATGAACTCAAAAAAAATCCGGAAGTAAAATATCAAGTTGGATTTAATAGACGATTTGATCACAATTTTAGGGCTGTAAGACAGGCTGTTAAAGATGGAAAAATAGGTGAGCCACATGTATTAAAAATAACTTCAAGAGATCCTGAACCACCATCAATTGATTATGTTAAGGTATCAGGAGGAATATTTCTCGATATGACAATACATGATTTTGACATGGCAAGATATCTTATGGATAGTGAAGTTGTAGAAGTTTATGCAGCAGGAAGTGTACTTATAGATAATGCTATAGGAGAAGCTGGAGATATAGATACTGCAATTATAACTTTGAAATTTGCAAATGGATCAATGGCAGTTATAGACAATTCAAGACAATGTTCATATGGATATGACCAGAGAGCTGAAGTATTTGGTTCAGAAGGACAGGTTTCTGTTTCAAATGATTCAGATTCATCTGCAGTTATATCAACAAAAGAAGGAGTCACAGGTGAAAAACCAATGTATTTCTTCCTTGAGAGATATATACAGGCTTATGCACAGGAAATTAGTGAATTTGTGGATGCAATTATAAATGATAAAGATACAACTGTAAATGCAGATGATGGATTAAAATCAGTGCTTATAGGTCTTGCAGCTAAAAAATCTTTGCAGGAAAATAGATCGGTTAAAATATCAGAAGTTTAATTTTGATGTTGTGTAAAAATTGATTTATTTGAATACGCATGAAAGTTACTAGATTTATAATGTGATTTTTTATGCGTATTTTAGGTTGTTTATATTATAATACAACAATTAAAATTGTATAGAAAAAGCAATAATTTAAGGAAACACTATAAAAAAATTATATAAATTCCTTATATAACAGTAAATATAAAGGCAAGAAATCCATGGAAGTTTATATATATATAATTTATAATATATATAAGGTAAAGGAATATAATATCTTCTCAATATACAATCTTAAATTTTCACAAAAACTTTTCAAAACTTTTCACTTATTCTCTTTAATACTAATATATAAATCAAGAAAGAGGTGTATATAATTATTGAAAATTTCTGGAGATATGACTTTTTAAATAGATATTCCAGTCGGCTAAATACTCAGTTAACACTAATCCAAATATATTAAAAATATATTAACGTATCTTAGTATTTGCAATTAACGGAAAAACTATATTAAAGGATTAAATATAATAGCAAGTACAATTATGATATATGATACTATAGACAAAAAGAGTTACTGATAAGATATTATAAATACCTGTAAAAAGAATAATAAGGAGTGATAAAACCTAATTTTGGTGAAAACGTTTAATATAAAAGCGAATTATTAAAAAATTAAACAATAACGGTCATATAATTAATAAATATGGGGGTATTAAATATATGGAACAAACTGTTAATAAAGACAAGAAAAAATTTTTAAGAAAGATTTCCATTTTAGCAACTTTTGGTTCACTGTTATTTGGCTATGATAGTGGGGTAATTAATGGTGCACTAACTTTTATAGCTAGAAAAGATCAATTGAATTTGACTCCTTTAACTGAAGGACTTGTCACAAGTTCGCTCTTGCTGGGAGCTGCTATAGGTGCAGTACTTATGGGACATTTTTCTGATAAATATGGAAGGAAAAAGGTGCTTAAAGTTCTTGCTGCAGTGTTCTTCTTTTCAACTATAGGGTGTTCAATTTCTCCAAATGCTGAGATAATTATTATATGTAGATTTATAGTAGGTATTGGTGTAGGTGGAGTATCTGTTGTTGTGCCAACCTTACTGGCTGAAATGGCACCTACTAAAATAAGAGGAAGTCTTGTTTCAAGGGATCAATTTATGATTGTTACTGGACAATTATTGGCCTATATATTCAATGGAATTTTGGGTAATGTTTTCGAAAATCCGGGGATATGGCGTTATATGATAGCTATATCATCTATTCCAGCTGTTGTCTTGTGGTTTGGGATGCTTGTAGTTCCAGAAACTCCAAGATGGCTGGCATCTCATGGAAAAATTGCTGATGCACTGGAAATTTTAAGACAAACTCGTGAAGAACAGGAAGCAGAAGCAGAAATCAAGGAAATTCAAAAAAATATTGAAGCTGAAAGCAGTTTGGAACGTGCTACATTTAAAGAGCTTGGTATACCATGGATAAGACGTATTGTAATAATTGGTTGCTTAATAGCTATTATACAACAATTTGCAGGGGTCAATGTATTGATGTACTATGGAACAACTGTATTGGAGAAATCTGGTTTTGGAGTTAAAACGGCATTGATAGCAAACATAGGAAATGGAATAATGTCTGTTGTCGCATCGTGGATTTATATGCACTTGCTGTCCAATAGGTGTAATCGAAGACCTTTGTTGATAATTGGATATTGTGGAACTACTGTAACCTGGCTTGCTATAACTATTGTTTCTCATGTACTTTCAGGTTCAGGAACACTTCCTTTTGTAATAGTTATTTTGACCATGATTTTTCTAGCTATTGATCAAGCTACATTGGGACCATTGACATGGCTTTTATTGTCTGAAATATTCCCACTTAGAGTAAGAGGAATGGGGTATGGTGTTGCAACATTTTTCAATTGGATAGGAAATTTTGCAGTTGGACTTACTTTTCCTATATTGATTGCATACTTTGGATTGTCAAGCACTTTTCTTATATTTGTTTTACTTGGAGTCTTATGTATAATATGTGCAATTATGGTTGTACCAGAAACTAGGGGAAAGTCACTGGAACAAATGGAAGACTATTTTAGAAGTTATAAAACTAGATCTGAAAGTTAACTTTATCAGTATGATTTTATAAGCAAAGCAATATATCAAATATTTGGGCTTATTGTCTAGTTAATATTTAGTAATTTATTATAAAGTATTGATTTATAGTACAATGCAAAAGCAAGAAATCTATAGAATTAAATGTGTAGTAAGCTATACTATATACAGTAGCAATGTTTGAATTCTTAAATTCATGCATGATGATTATCAATTTTATGTAACCGTATACTAAAATATAGCTTCATGAAAATTATTGACTTTAAAATTAAGGAGGAATATTGATATGGATCTTAAAGTTGGGGTAATTGGAACTGGGGGAATAGGTCAGGAACATATACGTCGTTTGACCAATGTAATTACAGGAGCCAAAGTAACAGCAGTCTCTGATATAAATGAGGGTACAGCACAAAAAATTGCTGAAAAATATGGAGCTAAGTTCTATAAAACCGGAGAGGAAGTTATTAATGCACCGGAAGTTGATGCTGTAGTTATTGCTTCATGGGATCAAACTCATGCAGGTTACGTGTTGGAGAGTATTAAATTAGGTAAATATGTATTTTGTGAGAAACCACTTGCTACTACTGCAGATGAATGTAAAGATATTATGAATGCTGAAATTCAGAGTAAAAGGCATTTGGTACAGGTTGGGTTCATGCGCCGTTTCGATAGAGGATATCGTGAATTAAAGGAGATCATAAAAAGTGGCAAGTTGGGTTCAACTTTAATGATTCATGCATGTCATAGAAATCTTACACATATTCCCAGCCATACTACAGACATGACTATCACAAATTCTGGAATTCACGAGATAGATATATCACGTTGGTTGCTGGATGAAGAATATGAAAGTGGACAAGTGCTTACTGTAAAACAGAATTGTAATTCATCAAAGGAACTTTTAGATCCACAGATAATTCAACTTAAAACTAAAAGTGGAGTAAGAATAGATGTAGAAGTCAATATGTCTTCTGGATATGGTTACGATATTCAATGTGAGATTGTATGTGAAAAAGGTGCTGTTAGGCTTCCAGATCCTAATAAACCCCTTGTTCGATATAATTGTCAGCGTTCTTATGAAATTTATGAGGATTGGTCACAGCGTTTTATAGAAGCATATGACATAGAATTTCAAGAATGGGTGAATTCAGTTAAATCCAATAAGTTAACTGGTCCAAATTCCTGGGATGGCTATATTGCCTGCGTTACAGCAGATGCATTGATTAAATCAAGAAATATTGGAGCAGCACAGGATATTTTAACAATAGATAAACCACAGTTTTATAAATAAGTTTAAATTAACTTATGCTTGGAGGAATATTAATGAAGTTATTAGAGATAGTGCCTAAGATTTATAAATTTGATACAACTAAGGAATTTGCAAAATTTTTCAATGTCGGAAAAGGTGATCTTATACTTACTAATGAATTTTTGTATAAGCCTTTTTTGGAAAAATATTCTGATGGAGCAGATACTGTATTTCAGGAGAAATATGGTGCTGGAGAACCATCTGACCAGATGATAAATGCAATAATCAGTGATATAGGTGATAAAAAATACAAAAGAATAATTGCATTAGGGGGTGGAACTGTAATAGATATAGCTAAACTTTTAAGACTTAAATATACGAAAGACTCACTGGATATATTTGATGGTAAGGTTCCTTTGATAAAGGATAAAGAATTGATTATTGTTCCTACAACTTGTGGAACTGGTTCTGAGGTTACAGATGTATCTGTTGCAGAACTTAAATCCAGACATACCAAGAAAGGAATTGCAGGAGATCAATTATATGCAGATTATGCAGTGTTAATACCTGAAGTTGTAAAGGGACTGCCATATAAGTTCTTTGTAACTAGTTCTGTAGATGCTCTTATTCATGCATCTGAATCTTATTTATCTCCAAAGGCTACACCTTATACCGAAATGTTTAGTATAGATGCAATAAAATTAATATTGAATGGATATATAAATATATTGAAGAAAGGGCAGGATTATAGAACTGAGATAATTGAAGATTTTGTTCTTGGAAGCAATTATGCAGGTATTGCCTTTGGAAATGCTGGATGTGGTGCTGTACATGCACTTTCTTATCCAATAGGAGGCAATTATCATGTACCACATGGTGAGGCAAATTATATTTTCTTTACAGAAATATTAAAAACTTATGTTAAAAAGAATCCTAATGGCAAGATAAAGATATTCAATAATTTATTATCTGATATATTGAATTGTAACCAAGAGAATGTATGTGAAGAACTATCAAAAGTTTTAGATAAATTGTTACCTAGAAAACCACTCAAGGAATATGGAATGAAAGAAAAAGAAATTGAGATTTTTACTGATCAAGTTATAAAGGGGCAGCAGAGATTACTTGTAAATAACTATGAGCCTCTTTCAAGAAAAGACATAATTGATATATATAAGAGGTTATATTAAAATTTAGATAATTGGAATTAAGGAATAATTTCTTATAAGTTATTCCTTCCTTTATTTTTTATAATGCTGCAGAACTTGAAACAAAAATTTAGTAATTTCAAGAAGGGAGTATCCTAAGTACAAAAAGAACACTTTAACATAAAAAGCAAGAAATCTATAGAACTAAGTATATGATGAGTTATACTATAAGTACGATGTAAATATTTATCAACTCATTGAAAATTAATCTAAGAATCCTAATCATAAGTTAAAAAACATTACAGAACATGTAAATGTATTAAAATTGTTTGTATAGAAAGATATAATGTAAAAGTTGCATTTGAAATTAAAAGATGGATTTACAACAGTATTTTGCAGTAAAAATAAAATTATAGAAATATGGTTGTAAATAAATATTGTAATATTCATTAAAATCTGAATAATAAAAACAATGCTTCAATAAATATATGGTTATATTTTTGCTTGTTTTGCTGACGTTACCTGTATTACTTGAGAAATTTGATACAGCGTTATTTATTGCCTATGCTGTAATGAATATATTTGCATTTATTTTTGCATGGTATAAAGTTGTTGAAACAAAGGGAAAAAGTTTGGAAAAAATTGAATGTGAATTATATAAAAGTGCTGCGAAGCAGCAAAATAGTTTATTTTAAATATAACAGAAAAATTAAAAAAATATTTATCAAGGGTATAGTTATATTCAACTAGAAAGAATAATACGTATCTGTATTAAGTTAATAACAGGTGGTGATATTAATGAGAATAGGAATTTTAACAAGTGGGGGAGATGCTCCAGGAATGAATTCAGCTATAAGAGCTGTAGTGAAATCTGCAATTTACAATAATATGAAAATTTTTGGAGTAAAATGTGGTTATAGAGGACTTATAGAAGGCAATTTGATAAAATTGAATTTTTCTAGTGTGGACAATATAGCAGAAAAAGGGGGAACTGTTTTAAAAACTAGCAGATGTCCGGAGTTTATGAAAGAGGATGGAAGAAAAAAGGCAGTTGATACACTGAAAAAATTTCAAATAAGTGGTCTGATAGTACTAGGTGGAAATGGATCTTTCAAGGGTGCGGAAAAGTTGAGCAAGTTAGGTATAAATACTATAGGATTGCCAGGTACTATAGATAATGATTTAAATTATACAAATTACTGTATAGGATTCGATACGACTCTGAATACGGTTCTTGATTGTATAAAGAGAATAAAAGACACGAATAGTTCTCATGACAAGACTACTATTGTAGAAGTAATGGGTAGATATTGTGGTGATCTGGCATTGTATTCAGCTCTGGCAGGAGGTGGAGAAATAATATCTACACCTGAGAGAAAACTCAGTTTTGATGATATATGTGAAAAATTAAATAAAAATATTTTATCTGGAAAAAAGGATAATATAATAATAATAACTGAAAGAATGTATGATATAGAAAAATTGCAAAAATATATAGAAGATAAATTAAATATTAGTATGAGAGGTACTGTACTGGGATTTTTGCAAAGGGGAGGAAGTCCATCTGCATTTGACAGACTATTGGCAGGTAAAATGGGAGTTAGAGCAGTACAATTATTATTGGATGGATGTACAGGTAGAGCTGTAGGTATCAGGGATAATAAAATAATAGATGTTGATTTTAAAGATATAGATATTGAAAATCACAACAAAAAATTAGAATATGAATTATTAAATATGCTTTTATAATAGACTTAGTATGTTGCAAAAATAAAATTTGTTGCAATTATGCAATTGTTTTAAATTATTAATTTAAGGACTTTACTATTACCAAACAAAGAATTTTCTTACCTATAAAAACGTTTTCTGATGCAATAATGCAGCAAAATAGTAATTTAATATAAATAACAATTAAGCCTATTTTAATGAATGAAAGTACTTAAGTGCTCATAAAATAGGCATTCATATTTATTTCTTTTTAAGATTGACAAGTTTGGCATCAGATTTGCTTGATATATTTGTACAATAATAAAAAATAAAAATAATTTTGGAAGGGTTGATTGTAATGGCTTTAATGACAGGAGAACAATATGTAGAAAGTATACGTAAATTAAATTTAAATATTTATATGTTGGGAGATAAGGTAGACAGTCCGGTGGACAATCCTATACTTCGTCCATCATTGAATTCTGTAAAGATGACTTATGAATTGGCTCAGCAACCTGAGTATGAGGATTTAATGACAACGACTTCAAACTTAACAGGTAAAAAAATAAATAGATTTACAAATTTACATCAGAATTCAGAGGATCTAGTTAAAAAAGTAAAGATGCAGAGATTACTAGGACAAAAAACAGCTGCCTGTTTTCAAAGATGTGTTGGAATGGATGCTTTTAATGCAGTTTATAGTACTACTTATGAAGTGGACAAGGAATATAAAACAAATTATTTTGAAAATTTCAAGAAGTTTTTAGCATACGTACAGGACAATGATTTAACTGTAGATGGAGCTATGACTGATCCGAAAGGTGACAGAGGACTTTCACCAAGTAAACAGGCTGATCCTGATTTATACCTGAGAGTAGTAGAGAGAAGGCCTGATGGAATTGTTGTAAGAGGTGCCAAAGCTCATCAAACAGGCATTTGTAATTCTCATGAGGTACTTGTAATGCCAACAGTAGCCATGAGACCAGAAGATAAAGACTATGCTGTAGCATTTTCAGTACCTACAGATACAAAGGGAATAACTATGATAATTGGCAGACAATCCTGTGACACTAGAAAGTCTGAAAAAAATGCAGACATAGATGTTGGAAACAAGGTATTTGGTGGAGTAGAGGCTTTAGTTGTATTTGATGATGTATTTGTACCAAATGACAGGATATTTTTAAATGGTGAAAGTGAATATGCAGGGATGCTTGTAGAAAGGTTTGCAGGATATCATAGACAGAGTTATGGTGGATGCAAAGTTGGTGTAGGTGATGTCTTGATAGGAGCTGCTGCATTGGCTGCAGATTATAATGGAGCAGCAAGAGCATCTCATATAAAGGATAAACTAATAGAAATGACACATTTAAATGAAACTCTATATGCATGTGGAATTGCATGTTCTGCAGAAGGGCATCCAACTAAGGCAGGAAACTATGAAATAAATTTACTTCTTGCAAATGTATGTAAACAAAATGTAACTAGATTTCCATATGAAATAGTAAGATTGGCAGAAGATATAGCAGGTGGATTAATGGTTACTCTTCCATCTGAAAAAGACTATAACAATCCTGAAACTAAAGGATATATAGAGAAGTATTTAGTAGGAGTTAATTCTGTATCTACAGAAAATAGAATGAGAATATTGAGATTAATAGAAAACTTAAGTCTTGGAACTGCAGCAGTAGGCTACAGAACCGAATCAATGCACGGAGCAGGTTCACCACAAGCCCAGAGAATAATGATATCAAGACAGGGTAATCTTCCTGCTAAGAAGAAATTGGCAAAAGCTATAGCTAGAATAGAAGAATAGAGGAAATAACTATGAAAGATAGGATACTTAAAGTAATTGAAGAAAAAATAAGACCGTATCTTAATAGTCATAATGGTGATATTGAGTTTTTAGACATAAGAGATGGGATAGTTAAAATAAGATTTTTAGGTGAGTGCAGCAGCTGTATTTCTGCAAAATACACTGTTAAAGATATAGTTGAAACTTCTCTAAAAAAAGAAATTCCTGAGATAAAAGAAGTACAGCTCATACAGTATATGGATGAAGAAATGATATCCATGGCAAAGAAAATATTGAGTAAAAAAATATAATATGCCTAGATTAAGTGTAGGAATCAAGTATTGTGGAGGATGCAATGCAGGATACGATAGAAGAGAATTTCTAAAGAGAATGGAAGCGGAATTTAGTGCGGATTTTGAAGTCGCAAAGGTGGACAAGATTTATGATATGGTTATAGTCCTATGTGGCTGCAGCAGCTGTTGTGCAGATCATGAAAAGTTTAAGTTCAGATTTAAAAAAATGCTAGTTACAGATGTGGATGATTATTATCATATAAAGAAGTATTTTAACTATATAGAGAGGATGGTTTTTGTGAACTGGAAGGATTCATACAAAAATGCACTAGTCAGTGCAGAAGAGGCAGTTTCAAAGATAAAATCCAACAGTAGAATAGTTGTTTCACATGCTGTTGGAGAACCACTGGATCTTATTGATGCCCTGGTTAAAAATAGGGAACAATATGAAAACCTGGAAATAGTGCATATGGTAGCTATGGGAAAAGGTGAATATGTTAAACCTGGAATGGAGAAATATTTTCACCATAATGCTCTATTTGTAGGTGCCAGCACAAGAGAAGCCGTAAAATCTGGAAGAGCAGATTATACACCATGTTTCTTTTATGAAGTTCCCAGATTGTTTAAAAAAGGGTATTTGCCAATAGATGTGGCATTAATTCAGGTGAGTGAGCCTGATGAACATGGATACTGCAGTTTTGGAGTATCCAATGATTATAGTAAACCTGGGGCAGAAAGTGCAAAACTGGTAATTGCTGAAGTAAATAAAAATATGCCTAGAACCTTGGGAGATTCTTTTATACATGTTTCAGATATTGATTATATTGTAGAGTCTTCACATCCAATAATAGAATTAAAACCAGCTAAAATAGGTGAGGTAGAAAAGGCCATAGGAAAGTACTGTGCTTCGTTAATTGAAGATGGCTCAACACTGCAACTTGGAATAGGGGCGATTCCAGATGCTGTATTATTGTTCTTGAAAGATAAAAAGGATCTTGGAATACACTCTGAAATGATATCTGATGGAGTTGTTGAACTAGTAGAGGCAGGAGTTATAAACAACAAGAAAAAGACTCTCCATCCTGGTAAGATAGTTGTAACTTTCTTAATGGGAACAAAGAGATTATACGATTTTATAGATAATAATCCTATGATTGAATCATATCCGGTAGATTATGTAAATGATCCCATGGTTATTATGAAGAATTACAAGATGGTTTCTATAAATTCTTGTGTTCAGGTAGACTTAATGGGACAGGTATGTTCTGAAAGTATAGGATTGAAACAGATAAGTGGAGTTGGAGGCCAGGTAGACTTTATAAGGGGTACAAGCATGGCTGAAGATGGAAAGGCTATTATTGCAATACCATCTACTGCAGCTCATGGCAAGGTGTCAAGAATAGTTCCATTTTTAGATGAAGGAGCGGCAATTACTACTTCTAGAAATGAAGTGGATTATATAATTACAGAGTATGGTATTGCACAGCTTAGAGGAAAAACACTAAAACAAAGAGCAGAAGCTCTTATAAATATTGCTCATCCTGATTTTAGAGAGAGTTTAACTGAAGAATTCAACAGAAGATTCAATTAACATACGAACAAACCCATAAATAAATAGTAAAGGGGAATTTATATGTCACAAAAAAGAGAATATGGCAAGGAACAACCATATATATCTGCAGGTCCCTTTAAAGTACGTATTCCAGGAGTCCACTATAAATTTGAACTCCCGGATTATATTCAGGGACTTTTGATGTGTGCTGTCTGTCTTGGTGCAATCCCTATGCTTCAGCAGTATTTAGGGATGCCATTTAGAGTTGCACTGGCCATTGTTATTCTTAATGGAATATTTTATTGTACTCATGTTTTGCTGGGTGATCCAGTTATACCTGGATGGGTTACACCTGCTATACCGCTTTTAATGTTATATGTAAGTGGGTTTCCAATGGGGCCTCAAAGAGTACAGGCATTGATTGCATTTGAATTAAGTTTAGGTATTCTAGCTGCATTTCTTGGAATCACCGGACTTGGAAAAAAGGTCATATCTTTAATACCTAATTGTATGCAGGCAGGAATCATAATAGGAGCAGGACTTGCAGCTGTTAATACTGTGTTTGGAAAAGGGGGCAATTTTGATAAGTTTCCCTGGTCAATTGTAATTTGTATAGGACTTGCATTTTACTTGTTGTTTTCCAACCATTTCAAAAGCATAAGAAATAAAAATAGTATTTTTAGAACTATTTCTAATTTGGGAATTTTGCCTTGTGTGTTACTAGCAGTTGTAGTAGGGCCTCTTGTAGGAGAAACTGTGTGGCCAAGTATCAAATGGGGATTTTCAAATCCATCATTTGGTGAATTATGGAGCCACTGGACATTTTGGTCAATTGGATTTCCATCTCCAAAGATGTTTATACAGGCACTACCAATGGTATTTTCAGCTTATGTAATATTATTTGGTGAAATGATCCAGGCTCAGGCACTTCTTGAAGATGCACAAAAAGCCAGACCTGATGAACTAATAGAATATAATCCTAATAGATCACATTTAATATTTGGCCTGCGTAATATGATAATGTCATTTATAGGACCAGATATAACTATGTGTGGACCTCTTTGGGCTGCTATGCAAGTTGTTGTGTGCGATAGATACAAACACGGTAGAAAAGCCATGGATTCAATAAATGGAGGATCAGGTTCCTTTAGATTTGGAACTTTAACAGGCTATTTTCTTATGCCTATAGTTACTTTTGTTACTCCTGTTTTAAGTATAGCATTGGCTTTGACTATGTTAATTCAAGGATATGTTTCTGTAAGAATAGGTGTGTTGAAGGCACGTACTATGAATGATTTGGGAATTGCAGGTGTAATGGCAGCTGTAATAGTTGCAAGAGGAGCTACCTGGGGACTTGCAGTTGGCGTAGTATTGAGTTTGTTGATATTGATAGGTAATAAAAAGGGTTTTGACGTAAACTTATTCTCAAAACAAGATGATAAAAAAGAAGTTAGTGAAGAGGTTTAAATCATATATTTAAAATCAAGAGAGGCCAATCTGAAAAGATATAAATTTATCTTTTTAGTTTGATCTTAGTTTAATTTAAAAATTAAAAATGTTATAATTACAATAATAGAAGGACAGCA
>DAIMMR010000307.1:0-4896 GCA_036720575.1 Clostridium sp. | reverse complement strand
AGGGAAGTGAATTTTTCCTCATATTCTGTAACTACATTTTCAGTAAAATCACTGCTGTGAAGATCATAAGTAAGATACTTTATCTCAAAATCATTTTCCTTAAAATATTCCTGAGATTCTTCAAAAAGTTCTCTGTCATCTGTTTTAAACCATATTTCACTACCTAGTTTTAAAAATTTTCTATACCTGTTCAAAAATACAGTATGGGTAAGTCTTCTTTTCTTTTGTCTTCTCTTAGGCCAGGGATTACAAAAATTTATATATATCCTACTTATCTCGTCTTTATCGAAAACTTCCTCAATTTGAGCTATATTCATAGGCATTATCCTTGCATTTGTAACTTCATCTTCTTGAAGCTTTTTAAGTGCATATATTAAAACTTCATCTTTTAAATCAATGCCTACATAATTTATATTAGTATTATTTAATGCCTGAGTATACAAGAATTTTCCCCTTCCGCAGCCTAACTCCAAATATATATCATTTTGATTTTTAAACTCTTCTTTCCATTTTCCCTTATGCTTTTGTGGTTCCGTTATAGTTAAAGAACTAGCTTCCATTTCGGGTCTAGCCCACCATTTTTTCCTAAGTCTCATATTCTAAATTCCTTTCTTTAATATCTCGTGTAGCATACGCTTCACTATATTCTCCAAATTTTTAATCACAAAATAAATTATCCATTTAAATTACAAAACTGTCAATGCTATTATATAAATATTGTTTTCTATACATTATTAAAGTTTTTTCTACAATATACGATAATGATAAGTAAAATATTATACTATTCAGGTTGTGAAAATTATGGATTACTTTATAGAAGAACTAAAGAGCAAAAAGATAATTAACACTGATGATATAAAAAAAATGCAGGAATACATTAATAAAAAATATTTTAAAATTCCATCCAGTGAAAAAGCAAAAATGCTTTCCAACACCATACACCATATTTTAGATACAAATTTAAAGGAACTGCCAGAAAATTATAGACAAGCTGTGAAAATAAACACTTTAAAAAATACCATTTTTAAAAATAAAGGCTCAATTTTCATGTATGATATGTTTCTCTGTTGTATGAAAATTGAGCCTTTGAGAAAAAATTTCAAAAAAGAAATTACCAGTTGGATAAATGCGAATATAGAAAATAAAGTTGAAGAAAAAGATTTGAACAACTATTTAGATATAACAGAGCCAAAAATAAATCCTGTTACAGATAAAAACCTAAACAGCAACATAACCGAGCCTGTTGGTAGTTCCAATAGAACTATTGAAAATTCAGTCCCTGCTATTTCTATACCTGTTAAGTTAAGATTTAATAAAAAGCTTCTAATATTTTCTTCAATTATATTTTTTATTTTAATTTCTCAGGTATTAGGACAAGTTTTTTTTCAAAAAAGCCTATTCAAAACTCCTTTTTATATAGCTAGTACTTCTGAAAGTGGGAATATCTATTTAAAAGATCTAGTTAACCAAATAGCTTTAAAAAATGCCAAAAATAATTTTCCGAATGTATATCTTCCTGAATATTTAAAATACCAAACAATAGATGAAGATAATTTGAAATCCTACTTAAGCAGCCGCAATTCACTCCTAAGCAAAGATCCATATTTCTCTACTATAATGAGTACTGCAAGAGAGTTCAATTTAAATCCAATTTTATTATTTGCTATAACAGGACAAGAACAGGACTTTGTTCCTGTAAATACTCCAAGTGCCTATAAAATAGCTAATAACCCTTTTAACGTATATCACAGTTGGCAGGAATATAATACTGATATAAAAGATTCTTCAAGAATAGCTGCCAGAACCATTATAAACCTATCAGAAAATAGGCCAAAGGAAAACAATCCCTTTATGTGGATAGGTAAAAAATATGCAGAAGATTCAAATTGGGGAAATGAAGTCCAAGCCATATTTGAAGAAATAAACAATTACTTTGCACTTCACAGCAAAAAATAATAGGAAGATTGTAAATAAAAAATAAATTTACAATCTTCCTCTGTTTATCTGATGATACTATTTGCAATGGTCATAATTTTAGAGTATATAGCCATTGATGGAATACCTACCACATAGTTTGCAATTGGTGTAGCTACAAATATAAGAAGTATAATAAGCTGATACCTATATAAAGTATCTGATATATTATAGAAAAAAGAAGGAAATACATCTCTTAGTATATGAAATCCATCTAATCCAGGTATAGGTATTAAATTGAATACAAACAACATACAATTTATATTTACTACATACAATACAATTTTAACTACTATATTTGAAACTAAATTATAATTACTAGATGAAAAGATAAATTTGTATAAAAACACTGTCAAAAGTGCAGCTAAAAATGCTGTTATTAAATTGGCCAAAGGGCCTGCCACAGAAACTTTTAAATCATCTTTATTTCTATTTTTAAAGGCATTCGGATTGATCTCAACAGGTTTTGCCCATCCAAAACCTACAAGTAATATCATTATAAAGCCTATAATGTCTATATGTGCAAATGGATTTAAAGTAAGTCTTCCTTGAAATTTAGCTGTTTTATCCCCTAATCTATCTGCCACAAAAGCGTGAGCAAATTCATGAAATGTAAGTCCTATAAGTATTCCTGGTATAATAAGTATCTTATTTAATATCATTTCATTCAAATAATTTCATCCCTTCTTTTTACTAATTTAACTTTACTTTTTGTAATTTTCCATCATTTATTGATGCAATTCCGCCTTCATATATTTGTACAAAATTTCCTTTATATACATATTGTTTCCCGCTTGTAACTTCTGTAACAATTCCTTTTAAATTGTCATTTATGTATATTTTACCTGAAGGCATAACAAACACGTCATCCTTATTTACAGATTGGTCCAAATTTATGTTTTGATAATTACTTCCACTGTCATTTATAGTACCACAGTAGATATCTGATATTTTATTATCCTTTTCATCAGCTATGTATATTTTGTCATTTTCATCTACTCCTACCCAAACAGGATTTTCTACCCCATTTATCATAAGTGACCTATCATCTCCTGTAACATATATCTTACTATATACTTTATCTTCATATATAAGTTTATCATCTAAAGATAATATTCCCATATTACCTACCATATAAGATCTTGTAGTTACTTTTTGCATTTCATTCATTATGTCAATTCTATATATATTTGTTCTTTTTCCACTGCTTTCCATTTTAACATATATAACATTGGTAAAAGGAGATTCCTCTATATCATCAATGTTAGCTTTTTCATCTGTCCAATCCAATGCTTTTATGTTTTCTTTTATATCCTTACCAGCTTCATAATATGATAATTCAAATTTTGAACCGTCATCAGAACTTTCTTTTTCTGCTATAAGTATTCTATTTCTATCTTTTTGCCATTTATAAAAAGATACCTTGACTCCATCTTTAAATTCTATATTTTTTTCATTTCCGTCCTTTGTATCCACTACTTTCAAAACATTTGATTCACAATATGCAAGATACCTACCATCAAAGGAAACACTAATATTATTAGCATCTTCTGGTACCTTTATAACAACATCTGCTTTTTTGGGTTCACTTTTTACAATTTTTTTGGTTTTTATCTCTGTTTGAGAAGATAAAAAATAATTATTTATATAAAATAATCCTGCAAACTGTACTAAAAGAGATATAATTATCCAAACAGTAATTTTCTTAAAAATTTTCATCCTTTACTCCCCTTTAATATTGTCTAATAATCTTCTATGGGTTTACGTAAATAGCTGATGGCACTGATCTCTCACCTAGAGGATCACAAGTGTTGTTTATTACATCTCCTTCATAATACATAGTTGAAGAAGAACCTCCATCTAAATTTGTAGCATTTACTGCACCATATTGAAGCATTATATTTTGAACATCCTTCAGGGAAGCACCAATACTTTTAGTTTGTCGTCCATCTATAACAAGAAATAAAATAGCACCATCTGACCTTTGTCCTATTGCAGTCCTAGGGGCTATTCCCCAACCGCCGTCACCAGATTTTATGGTACCTTCTCCACCCACTACTAAGGCAGGTTCAAAAGATATGGCTTCTGTAACATTCCTCTCTTTCAGTTCGTTTAAGCTGTGATGTCCTACTATAAGTTCTCCTTTATTCGTAAGTGCCATTACACCTCTTGATTTATCATCAGGATCAGTTATATCATTGGCAACAATTTTGCCATCACTCATAAGTACACCTATAGGTTTTCCTCCTGTACCCGTCCACTTACTGTCATTGGAAGAACTGTCTGTAAAACCCCCTCCATTTATAGCAGCTACAGCATTATGGTCCTTTGCTATTTGACTTGTAAGTTCTCCAGCTACGCCTAATTTTTTACTGTATCCTACCTTAACCCTAGTCGGATCGTGTATTATAAGCATATAACCTTTAAACTTTCTTCCATCACTTATTTCTTCCCTTTCTATACTACTATCATGCTTATTTTCAAATTTTAAAGGTGAATTATCTTTTTCTATATTTTTAGGTTTATTTTCACTTAGTATTTTTTGTATTTCACTATCTGATAAAAATATCTTTGCTATGTACTGATGACTCAAAGTAGTCATGGCTGCACCTACCACTGTTTTCTTTACATTTTCAAAAGGACCATAAAATACTAAAAATGGAGCAGTCATCCCAGTAAATATAAACTCAAATAATATGAAGTAAAGTATAATTTTCCAAACTGGCCGTTTCTTTTTGCCTTCAATTTTCCCCTTTTTCATATGTTGAAACCTTTCCTTTCTAAAAATTACATCCTTCAATATTGTACAATAAATGATAAAATTTTTAAATAGAAATAATTATGAACATACTAAAAACTTTATATAATATAAACAGAGTTCTTGGCATCAGATGGAGTTTTGACTCCACCTGATGCTTATTA
>DAIMMR010000306.1:0-4917 GCA_036720575.1 Clostridium sp. | reverse complement strand
TTATGTACTAATAAACTGGTTTAGTTACACAAACCAGATAAATTAGGAGTTTTATAAGATTAAATTAAAAAGGAGAGATAGTATTGGGAGTTAAAAGAAGAACGACTGATGAGTTTAAGGAAAAGGTCAAAGAAAAATATGGGGTTAAAGTTGAAATATTAAGTGAATATTTAGGTGGAACTGCACCAATTGAAATCCTTTATCATTGTGAAAAACATGGTGATACATATTCTACAATAAATGCTAAAAATATATTTATACCATCTTTTAACCCATGTAAAAAGTGTCAAAGTGAAAACAAAGGCAATAGTGCTGGAAATAAAAAACAAGACAAATCATATTTTTATAACAGAATGAAAGAATATTGCGAAAGTCATGGAGGCGAATTAATAAGTAAGGAATACACAAAAGCTAAAGATACATATGAAATAAAATGTGAAAATCCCGAACACCCTCATTTTTTCACAACTTATGATAGTTTGGTTAATAAACCTCAATGGTGTCCTTATTGTAGTGGTAGAAAAGGAAATTTTGAGGAAGAAATAAAAGAACTGATAGAATCTAAAAATGGAGAACTGTTAACGCCATATGAAAATTCTACGAAACACCTCAAAGTGAAATGCAATGAACATAATTATGTTTGGGATATAACTTATCAAAATTTAAAAAAGGGTAGATGGTGTCCGATATGTAGTTTGCCTTTTAGTGAAAAAGTAGTATTTGATTATTTAAGGAATAATAAATTTAACATTCAAGTGCAATATACATTTGATGATCTAGTTGGAGATAACAATGAAAAATTAAAATACGATTTTGCAATATTAGATAATTGTAATAATTTAATTCAAATTATAGAAGTTGATGATTGTGAACATTGGTATAATCATCAATCTCCAAGAAGATTAAAAGCTCGAATGTATGACGAAATGAAAGATAAGTATTGTGAAGATAATGATATAGATTTGTTTAGAATGATTTATCCATTCAACAAGAAGGATATAAGTTATGAAGAGTATTACAATTACATAGATAGTCAACTTAGGCTGATATTAAAAGGTATTAAAAAGAATATAGCATAAATTAAATTAAAAATACATATATAGGGGTGACAGAGTGGCGTTAAGTAAACAAATAAATTTATATTCAATAGATACAGGTTTTTTTTACACAGAATATGAAAGAGAATTACACGATAAAATAATGCAATTAAAGTTAGAAAAGAAAAAATTAAAAAAAGAACGCAGAAATAAAATCAAAGAAATAGAAAAATTAAACGATGAATTAAAGCAAAATCAAAATTACATACACTTTTTAGATATTTCCAATCAACTAAAAGAATTGTATCAAATACGAAAAGAATTTAAAGACATAATGGCTAATATTAATACACATGAATTATTTTATCAATACATGGATAATGAAAGAAAAATTAAAAATTTACGCAATATTAAAAATGAATTGATCGTTTTAGTAAATGAAATACCATTCATAAATATTAAAGAAACAGAAATAGATAAATTATATAGCGAAAACAACAAAGCAACAAAAGAGTTAAAAAAAGAATTAATAAAAGAAATGGTTAAAAATTCAGAGGTTCAGCGTGAAATTACTTGTGATTTTAAACCTAGAGATATTATAGCTATGTTTGATAGTAGTTTAACTCGAATTATTGGGGCAAAACCAGATACTTTTACTGATGATATAATGATTGTTAGGGTTTATTATTATGAAATATTTCAAAGTATTGTTTTAAATGGGTTTATGTATAATGGTAAAAAATATGTGATGTGGTCTGCCTCGGCTGGGCAAATCAGAAATAAGAAGTGTGTGTTCATTAAAGAAGAAATTTTAAATAAATATTACAATACTATATATTGTGGATTGTCTTTGGAAAAAATAAATGCTCTTAGAATTAAAATTAAAGATGGGAAAGAGATTAAAGAAAGAGGTTGTAATAAAAATAAATATTTGGCGTATACAGCTTTAGTAGCTACTGCATCCGATAAATGGGATGATTTTGATATTGATAAGGCTATTGTAGTTGATGATTTTGAGACTGTGGTTCATGGATTAGTTGATTATATTAATTATGAAGAATATGATGAAAAAAATCTATGGAAAATAGAAAGACGAAAAGAAATGGATATTACTATTCCTACAATGGATGGTTGTGGTATAAATCTTGATTATACAGGTATGGTTAGATTGCCTTGGATCAAAGGATTGACTGTAAAATTTCCTTTTGTAAGTTTTATTAAAGAGCAAAGAAAAATTGAAAGAGAAAACAATCCAGATTTAAAAATTACACGGATAGGAAAAGTTGAAGATATTTACGGTAAAGAGTATGATATTTTATCAGATAATATTAGATATATATTTACAAAATCACAATTTAAGATGTGGAAGTATTACGATAGTTGGAATCAATATAAGAAATATTTTAAAAAATATAATTGTGAGGCTTGTAAATGTAATGAAGATTCTGACGCAGAAGATTTTGATAATGCTAAAACATCTTATCAACCGTTACAATCTTTATATGATATGTCTGATGAAGAAATGTTAAAACTATTAAATAAAACAAATCATGACATAGAAACAATAGGAGATGATAGAAATAAGATATTAAAAATTCTAGGGGCAACAGAAGATAATGTTAATAAAAATTATTATCAAGAAGCATTAATGTTATATCCTGAAATGATAAATGATACATATAGTAACGAAATCATGAAATTGACTAAGAAAAGTATGGTTACAAAAGCTAGATATGGAAAGATACAAATTGATGGAACTTATACTTTTATAATTCCAGATTTATATGCTTTTGCTCAATGGTTGTTTTTACACGAAGAAAAACCAAAAGGATTATTAAAAGATGGAGAAGTATCGTGTTCTTTGTTTAAGAATGATAAAGAATTAGACTTAATAAGAAGTCCACATTTGAATTTTAGTCATTGTATTAATACTAATGTGTTAAATGATGATACTAAACGTTGGTTCAAATCTAATGGGGTTTATACAAGTTGTCATACACTCATGTCTTTAGAGCTTATGTATGATGTAGATGGAGACACTTCTTTGGTCATTGAAGATGAAACTATAATTAAAGTTGCTAAAAGAATAAGAGAAAAGCATAATATTGTACCTTTATATTATCAACTAAAAAAGGCTAAAGATGATATTATAAATAATGAAAGCTTATATGAAGGCATGATATCTGCATATTCTGGTGGAAATATAGGGGAAGTATCAAACTCAATCACAAAGATATGGAATAACGGTAGTATAGGAGATGATGAATTAAGAGCAATATCTTATTTAACACTAAATAATAATGTTGTGATTGATTACGCCAAGACTTTATGGAAGCCACAAACATCTAAAGAAATGGATGCTTTTTTAAAACAATATACAGGTAAAAAATTACCACACTTTTTTGTTTACATTAAAGACAAAAAGAAAAAAGAACATCAAGTGGAAAAAGTAAATAATAGTGTTATTAATAGATTAAAGTATTTAGTATCTAATCCAAGAATAACAGTAACAGCACAAAATTGTGGAATATTTGATTATAAGAATTTATTGCATGATAAAAATATAAATAATAAAACAGAGTTAGCTCAAGATATTATTAAAAAATTTAAATACATAAATGCAAATAAGAAATATATAAAACGTGATGATACTGAAGATAAGCATGATTATACTAATAAGTTTATCAGAAAAGAAATATTGAGTTTGTGCAATGATATTGTGTATGTAACGGATGTATTAGTTAAATATCATTATAACGACAAAGTTAGTAAAAACAAGAGAACTTTATGGGATGCGTTTGGAGATATTATAGTTGAGAATATTAAAGGTAATATTGATTTAAATACTGTTTTATGTGATAGGTGTGGCAAAAGAATATTTAAGTCAGCAACTAAACCAATAAAATATTGTGAAGAATGTGGTGATTATATAAAAAATAAACAGATAAAAGAGTGGAAAATAAGGCAAAAAGGAAAAAAATCTTAAAGTTGTACACCTAAGTAATTGCAATATATTTAGCGTTTTATATGGGTTTAACGTAAAAATCGAGTATCTAAAAGTTATGGATTTCCCGATACTTTTGATTTTTGCGTGTCAAAACAAGATATGTCTATAGGGGGAACAAAATTTTAAACCCTAAAATTAAATTAAAAAGAGAAGATAAAAGAGAGGTAATAAAATGACAAAACATGATATGAAAAAAGGAATAGCAGATAAATATAGTATAAGTCAAGTAGAAGCTGAAAAGTGGATTGATGCTGTATTTGACGAATTTGCTGAAGGACTCATACAAGATGGTAGAGTATCAATTTACAATGTACTAACAGCAGAATTAAAAGATACTAAACCAAGATCAGGTGAGATTAACGGTAAAGAATATAATAAGCCAGCAGGGAAAAGAATTAAGACTAAGTATTCACCGAATTTTGAAGATAAAGTGTTGGGTGAGTAATATGGCTGTAAATAATGATATATGTTTAAATTGTAATCATTACATCGTTTGTAAGGTTACGGATAAATTGCAAGCATTTAGAGCAGAAGATAAAAAAGATTTAGGTGTAACTATTACAATAAATGAATGTAAAGAGTATTCCGAAGCTTAAAATATATTAAAAGAGGATAAAAGAATGGAAGAAAATATGATGAAAATTAAATTTAGTTTTACAAATCAATGGGGAGAAACTTTTGTAACAGAAAGAGAAGTTCCTGAAGATTTCTTAGATATGAGTGAAATAGAAATATTGAATGATACATATAAGAATTTCTTAAACAATTTAACATTTCCAGTTTACGACAATCAAAAGGTTGCAATTGTTGATATAGAGGATTAAAACAGCAGTTTTATCATATTAAAAAGTCCTTAAATGGATAAATATTTAA
>DAIMMR010000305.1:0-4927 GCA_036720575.1 Clostridium sp. | reverse complement strand
GCACACAGCGAAAGCGACTATCACCAAATCAAAGATTTGGGATATCTGCTTTTCTTCAAAGTGGGGGATAAGCACTGCTACGCACCTGGATAAGTTCTTCCCCTAAAGGATAACGTATTCTAAGTGCTAAAGACACTAAGAATACTGTTAATAAGACTCAGATAGAGAGGTATTCCTCATAAGCAAACTCCACCTGAGTCTAAGAATCACTTGACATTTCTCCCTAATAAATATATTGTATCATTATCAGTAATCATTATATCATCTATTTTATCAAATTTTTAGATAGTAATTTTAACATTCTCATAATACTATTTCTAAAGTAACAAATATCTATGTCTGCAAAAAAGCACTCCTTAGCACAAATAATTGTAAATTCATTATCTAAAATTATTGTTAAGAAAGAGTGCTTTTATTAACTTGATATAAAATTTTCAGTCCATGTAAAAAGTATCCTCTTTAAAAAGTGTTCTTGATATGAATATAATTAGTGGTGATGACCACTACAGTTATCTGTCCCATTACAGTTTCTAATTAATTTTAATGATCTTTTATCCATTAGCTGAAGAGCTTTTTCAACTGAATAACCTGCACCAAAAAACCTTGTTACTCCGGCATCTGCCAGAATATCAAATGCCGTCAATTGTATATCACCTGTAATCAATGCTTCACAATCATATTTTAATATCTCATTAGCAAGGCTTTTTTGAGATAAACCTTTACATGATTCCCCATTTTTTATAACTGTAATACTTAAATCATTCATATTAACAATCAACAGGAATAAACATTTTTCAAACTTGTCAGATACTATACTATTCAAATTTTTACCATCTGCTGCCACTGCAATATTCATCCTTTTCCCTCACTTTATATATATTTAATCTAAAAATGAATATAAAATTTTACTAATTATTCTTCTTCATTACTTTGAACAAGCACAAAATCTTTCAAGTTTCATCAAAGCTGCCGTGCCTGCAAGGGTAGTTCCAAAAAATATAGTTGGTTTATCTAGTAAAACACTTGTTATTGTTTTGTTAGCTACAGTACTACCTGTAGCAACTACAATATCACACCAATTCAACAAATCTTCAATTGGTTTACTTCCATCCTCAACCGTTACACCATATTTAACTTTTCCTATATTATTGGCATCCAAATCGACAATCCTAACTTTATAATTTTTGCTTAAATTTTCTAACATAGCTGGCTGAAATCCTATCAACGCAATTTTAGGATTCCCATACTTATTTTTTATATATTCCACTAACTCTAAAGCACATTTTTCTGGTTCCCCATCTTTACAATGCACTGTCTTATCTGTTATTCCTAAATATCTACATACAGCATTTAAAGTAGCAATATATACAGCTGTATCAAAATTTGTCTGCAAAGGCATTTCAATTATTTGTTTTAAATTTCCATGAAAATTATTAGGCATATCTGTAAAAGCCTGACCTTTAGCACCTTTAAAATCTGCTTGAAGTAATTTTTCTTTTCCTTTTATAATAGGAAAATCTTTTCTCTCAGTATTTCCTATGGCCTCTTCTGCAGTTAACGCTCTTCCTGTTATTTTTACTTCATCATTTAAAAGTCCATTGTCTTCTACAAGTTTTCTAAAATTATGAAATAAATCAGTATAAAATTCATTTTTATTCATTTAAATTCCCCCAAAATATTAATTTAATTCTCAAACTCAGTAAACTACTATACTATACATTATGAAAATAAACCCTATTTAAAATTTTACTATATAGCATTAACTTTTATCAATTATTTATACAACTTATTTTTATAGTATCCATCTGAAAGATATAAAGCCCCTAGAGGATTGTGTGCAAGTACTCTATCTTTAACTGCAAAAACGGTTATGGGTGCATTAGAATGTTTTATAAACAATGAATCATGTCCTACACATAAGCCTAAAATAATATTCAAATCCGTTTTAGCATTATTTAATAAAATAGCTTGTCCTATAGGATTGCACATTGGTTCATAAGTACCTGGCCTTACCTTTTGACTATCTTTTATATTTAAAAATTCTTTAGGTATACTTCCATTTTTACAAATAACCGAATCAACTTCAAATCCATTATGTTTTAATATTTCACATAACATTTTTGCTTCCTTACTTAACCCTACACAAAAAGCCACTCCTAATTTTTTAAAATTACATTTATTTGCAAAATCCATTATTTCTTCAAGTCTTGTTTTTTTGCAATATCCTTCAGCTTCAACTAATGCTGAATTATGTGCCAATTTATAATTTTCATCTTCAGAATATAACTTTTTTATTTTTTCCTGCTCCTCTTTCTCATTGCATGGACAATTAAGAGGCAATTTATCAAGTTCTCCCTTTTTACAATAATGTTCACTGCACATAGCACAAGTATACATATTCCCACCTCAAACTTTCTTCATTAATTTTTGTGCCCTATATACATATAATTATAGCATATGCTAACTATATATCAATTCCAACTTAAAAATATTGCGAATCAATTAATTCACAATGCACAATTCACAATTAAGGATAATTTTCTTCCGTTAAAACTTCAGAAAATAAAAAAATTACGACGTAATTTTTTAGTTGAAAATTGAGAGTGGAAAGTGGAGAGTTAATGTGGATTTTTTTCCGTTACACTACAAAAAATCTTTGATTAAATTTTTGACAACTTGTTTTGCTAAAGCAAAACATCGCTGAGTTGATTTATATAAATTTAAAGATTTTTTACGATATCTAAAAATCAACCTTCATTCTCAACTCTCAATTTTCAACTCTCAACTCAAAAAGCTTTGCTTCGTAATTTTTTATATTAAATCAAAATTTTATATGTGGGAAAGTTTATTTTCAACTTACAACAATCCCTATTATTTTAGAGTTATCTTTTTAAATCCACCAAAGCTATTTGCCATTTGTGAATAAACTTCTTTTCCAAGAATAAACTTATAAATTTCATCAGCTTTCTTTACTGGATCAACATCTTTAAATTTTTCAGGGTACAGAACTTTACCTAAATAATAGGCATCTGCCATAGCAGTTTCAATATTTGTGTCATAAAAATTATAAGGCATCTGTGAGTACACTTCACCATTTTTGATTGCAGAAAGATTATTATAATAATCAGGATTCTTTTTATAATTTTCCTGTACTACCTGAAATCCTCCCTCATCTATAAAAATTTTATCTGGATTCCACCTAAGAAGTTTTTCTTTATCTATCATAACTGTACCCGTTTTCCCTGTTTCATCTACTACATTTTTTCCGTTTACAGCCTTAAGCAGTGAGTAATTTCCCTGAGTACTTTCAATACCATGAGAACCTTTCATACTTACAGCTCCAATATATGTACTTGGCCTTTTATTTTCAGGAACATCTTTAGTTCTTTCATATAAGTCATTTTTACAATTTTTCATATAGTTAACTACTTGCTGTGCTCTATTTTCATTGTTAGTAACTTTACCAATAATTTGTAAAGAATTATACACATCAGGATCAAAAGTAGATTGTTTCCCATAACTTAAGACTATAACAGGTATATTAGTTTTAGATTGTAACTCATCAGCAGATGACTTATCCGAGGAATAAGTAGTAAAAATTACATCTGGTTTAACAGAAAGTATTTTTTCGGCATCTGGTGAATTATTAGGTCCACCTTGACCTATAGATGTAAGTTTTTTAATATCAGGATTTACCATCATATATGGTTTTCCTACAGCTTTACCCTTTTCCATCTGTTCCACACCTACTAACTTTTTTGAACCATTTATATAACAGTAAAGTCTCAATGCCCCTGGTCCAATGGCTACAACTTTGTTTGCCTTGGCATTTAATGTAACCTTTCTTCCAACTAAATCTGTTACAGTTATCTTTTCAGATTTTGGACTTGAAGTTTCAGCTGATTTAGAAGAACATCCTGCAAATAAAAATGTTATTATAAATACGGTTACAAGCAATAAGCTTGAAATTTTCCTATGCATAATTTATCCCCTTCCCTAAGGCATCTTCAAAAAATAACTAGTCTATATGCTAGTCTATTTTACATCATACTGCGTCGACAGAACCCTTTGATAGAACAACTATCAGCGGAACCTGTCTCCTTGTCTGATGTAAAATATCCGTCGCATCTTTGACTTGTTATTTCTTTTCAGATGCCTAATTTAATATATTAGTTAAATAAATTAGCAATTTTTGTACCAATTTTAAAATTAATATACTATAAATAGAGTACGTTGGAGTATTGGAGCCGATAACCATTGGATAAGGTAAGCTTGTACATAAAAATGCATATAAAAAATGATATTGTTCTTATTAAAGCAATATCATTTTGAGGAAATATATGTTTCATTTTGAGAACGTTTTATCATTATAAAACTAAATAACTTCTACATGATCACCAACATTTATTCTTCCACCTTTAACTACTATGCCAAATCTACCTTCTCTACTAACTATATAAGGCCTGCCATGTTCTTTGTATTTATCTTTTCCTATATAAAGTATTTTAATTACAACTTCTCCAATTCGAATTAAACTATCAACACCAAGATTGTTAAGCGGTATACCTGATATAGTAATATTTTCAGTAAATCCACCTTTATTAACTTCCTCAACTTTATCAGAAGGAACCTTTTCCAAAGCCTCTATAGGTAATATACTTATCTGCCTATCCCAATTTCCTGCATGTGCATCCCCCTCAATACCAAATTTTTCAATGACATTAACTGATGGAACTTGAATTTTTTCAGTTCCTCTTTTTTCACTAATATTTAAAGAAACTACTTTTCCCATTAAACTCTGCCTCCATATTTAAATTTTTATTTAATATGTTTTACATAGTATTTAATTTTATCCGATCACTACCATTGCTAACACCCCATCTTATTCAAAGTGGGGGATAAGCACTGGTACGCGCCTGGATAAGTT
>DAIMMR010000304.1:0-4930 GCA_036720575.1 Clostridium sp. | reverse complement strand
TGTTTTATACCTAGTGGAAGTATTATAATTCTAATTATTATAGTCATTAGAATTATTGCGATACCATAAGAAATATTCTGATTAGGTATGACGGAAGTTACACTATGATGTAAAAACTCAAAAAACTGAACAAAAGCATTATTTAGATATTGCAAAATATTAAACCTCCTGAAATTTATTTAACTGGGTCATATCCTCCCTTGCAAAATGGATTGCACCTCAATATTCTCTTTATAGACATAAATCCACCTTTTATAGTACCATATTTCTGCAATGCTTCTACTGTATATTGTGAACAAGTAGGGTAAAATCTACAACATGGACCCTTCAAAGGTGATATATATTTCATATACAATTTAACTAAAAAAATTAAAAATTTTTTCATTTATTATACAAACCCGCTTTTTTAATTAAATTTTTCATGGAATTCTCTATTTCTATATAACTTTTACCATTTGACAAATTCCTAGCTATAAATACTAAATCATATCCAACTTTTATGTCTTCAATATTCAACCTAAAATTCTCTTTAATTAATCTTTTAATTCTATTTCTAATAACACTCTTTCCTACCTTCTTACTCACTGATATACCTAATCTATTTATACCCTTTTTATTTCTGTAAATATATAATACTAATAGATTATTAGAAAAAGATTTCCCTCTTCTATACACAGCCCTAAATTCTGCATTCTTTTTTATTCTGTAAACATTCATATGTTTTTGCTCCTTTTTTTTGCTTGCAGAAAAAGGCCACAAAAGCGGCCCTTATGCTGTTAATCTCTTTCTACCTTTTTGTCTTCTTCTTCTAATAATATTTCTTCCTGACAAAGTTCTCATTCTTTTTCTAAAGCCATGCTCTCTTTTTCTTTGTTTCTTTTTTGGTTGATAAGTCATCCACATATTATAACACAACTCCTTTCCAATTTAGCATTTATTTTTTCTTTACTTATTATATATGGAGCGCAATAAATACATTACTCTCATGTAAACTAACATTTATAAAAGCAATCAATTCACCTAATTATAAATCCTAAAGTTTTACTATTAAATTATATATTCACTAAGTTACAATGTCAATACAAAATGAAGACTACAAAAATGGATAAAAAACATTACCTGTTAATATTTTTTATCGGTTTTTGTGGATAACTTCTTGAATAGGTAGTTAGGTTTTGATATTATAAATAGAGACCTGTTAATAACTTTAAAAATATATAACTTATCCACAGCTGTGGATAAAAATGTGCATAAGTTGTTTGATTTTATATAAACATCCTATTCATTTATACATTTTTAACTATTTTACTAACATTATTCATTGTAGATAATGTTAATATTTATTTTACGGTTATTGTTTATAACTTTTTTTATTTAAAAGATATAAACATATTTATAAACATGTGAATATTTTTATAAACATATGTCAAGAAAATATAATGACGTTTATATTCATGTAACTATGTTGTGAATTATTTTTCTAAGACTGGAGGATACAAAATGAATGCCCATCCAAAAGAAATATGGGAACAATCTTTAAACATAATAAATGGTGAAATTACTGAAGTAAGCTTTAACACATGGATTAAAAGTATTACTCCTGTATCTATTGAAAATGACACCTTCATATTAAGTGTACCAAATGACCTTACTAAAGGCATATTAACTAGTAAATATAAAAATTTAATAGCTAATGCTATAAAATTAATTACTTCAAAAAAATACAACATTAAATTTTTAATTGCCTCTGAATCAGAAGAAGCTTTAACATTAGACAATACTAACAAAATGCATAATAAAAATTCCGTATTGGTAAATGATGAAATGTCAACTATGCTAAATCCAAAATATACTTTTGATTCCTTCGTTATAGGTAATAGTAATAGATTCGCTCATGCAGCTTCACTTGCTGTAGCTGAATCACCTTCAAAAGCATATAATCCTTTATTCATATACGGAGGCGTAGGATTAGGCAAAACTCATTTAATGCATGCTATAGGACACTACATATTAAACAATAATAGCAAATCTAAAGTAGTATACGTTTCATCTGAAAAATTTACGAACGAACTTATAAATTCAATAAAAGATGATAAAAATGTAGAATTTAGAAATAAATATAGAAATATAGATGTGCTCTTAATAGATGATATACAATTTATAGCAGGTAAAGAAAGAACCCAAGAAGAATTTTTTCATACCTTCAATGCATTATACGAAGCTAATAAACAAATAATTTTATCTAGTGATAGACCACCAAAAGAAATACCTACATTAGAAGATAGACTTAGATCTAGGTTTGAATGGGGGCTTATAGCAGACATTCAAGCACCAGACTTTGAAACTAGAATGGCCATATTAAAAAAGAAAGCAGACGTTGAAAATTTAAATATCCCTAATGAAGTAATGGCGTATATAGCTACTCAAATTAAATCCAACATTAGAGAACTTGAAGGTGCTTTAATAAGGATAGTTGCTTTCTCCTCACTTACAAATAAAGAAATAAGTATAGATTTGGCAGTGGAAGCATTAAAAGATATAATTTCAAGCAAACAATCAAAACAGGTTACCATAGACTTAATACAAGACGTAGTTGCCAACTATTACAACTTAAAAGTAGCTGATTTAAAATCTGCAAGAAGAACAAGAAATATAGCTTTTCCAAGGCAAATAGCTATGTACTTGTGTAGAAAACTTACAGATATGTCTTTACCAAAAATCGGAGAAGAATTTGGTGGAAGAGATCATACTACCGTAATACATGCCTATGAAAAAATATCAACTAATTTAAAACAGGATGAAAGTCTTCAAAATGTTATAGGCGATTTAACGAAACGACTAAATCAAAATTAATTATCAACAACTGTTAATATTATTTAGTAATAACACTGTGTATAAAAAATATTAATATATTTTTTTCTAATTATGTGGATAACGTCAATTTTTATCAATTACTTATCCACAATTATTTTTCGCACTTTTTTATTCAATATCAATGCATTCAAAGGTTATCCACATAATCACAGCCCCTACTACTATTATTACTAAAGTTAATTAATTATCTATATTCTATATATCTTTCTACATTATGAATAAAGGAGGACATAAAATGAATTTTATATGTACAAAAACAGAATTACAAGAAGCTATTTCCATAGCACAAAAAGCTATTACAGGAAAATCCAGCATGCCAATATTAAATGGTCTACTTATCACAACCTGTAAAAATCAAATTAAATTAACTGGATCAGATATAGACCTCAGCATAGAAACAAAAATAAATGCAGAAATAAAAGAAGAAGGATCTGTAGTAGTTGATTCTAGAATATTTGGAGAAATTATAAAAAAATTACCTAATGACAATATAAATATTTCTACTACAGAAAATAATTCAATAGAAATAATATGTCAAAAATCTAAATTTAATCTAATTCATATGAATGCAGAAGATTTTCCTAAAATACCTAATATAAATGAAAATATTATTTTTTTAATACCTCAAAAAATACTAAAAGATATGATAAAAAGTACTATTTTCGCTGCAGCTCAAGATGAAACCAGACCTATACTTACAGGCATTTTATTTGAAATCAAAGACAAAAAATTAAATTTAGTAGCGTTAGACGGATATAGATTGGCTTTAAAATCAGAATATATTAATACAGAAAACATAATAAATGCTGTAATTCCAGAAAAAACTTTAAATGAAGTTTCTAAAATCTTAGAAGATAATGATAAGAATGTAAATATAACTTTTACACCTAATCACATACTTTTTAATTTAGATAATACTAAAATTATATCTAGATTACTGGAAGGTGAATTTATAAAATATAATTCTATAATTCCAGAAGAATTTAATTTGCAAGTAACAGCTAAAAGAGAAGAACTTTTAAGTTGTATTGAAAGAGCTTCGCTAATGGCTAAGGACAGTAATACCAATTTGATAAAGTTAGAAATAGAAGAAAACAACATGATAATAACTTCAAATTCTCAATTGGGAATGGTCAGAGAAGAATTAAGTATATTATTGCAAGGAGACACACTAAAAATTGCATTTAATTCAAAATACTTAATAGATGTTCTAAAAATAATGGACGAAGAAGAAATTATCATGAAATTTTCTAGCAGCGTAAGTCCATGTGTAATCAAAAATAAAGATAAAGACAATTGTACTTATTTAGTGCTTCCTGTAAGACTTTTAAATAGTTAAAAATAAAAAAATTGGAGATAATAGAAAATGAATGAAATTAAAATTGATACAGATGTAATAAAATTAGATTCTTTTCTAAAATGGTGTGGAGCTGTTTCACAGGGATCTGAAGCTAAAATTTTTATAAAAAATGGAATGGTAAAAGTAAATGGAGAAGTGGAAGTAAGAAGAGGAAGAAAACTTTCAAAAGGGTTTACAGTTGAATTTCAAGAAAAAACTTATAAAATTATATAGATAGGTGCAATTAAAAATTTAGTATTAAATGTGCATTATATATTGTGATATAATTATAAATAGGTGTTTTTATATGTATATCAAGTATTTAAAACTTATTAATTTTAGGAACTACAAGGAATTAGAAATAGAATTTGATAAAAATTTAAATGTATTTATAGGAGATAATGCACAAGGGAAAACAAATATATTAGAAAGTATATACTATTGCAGTATAGGTAAGTCACCAAGGACAAATAAGGATAAGGAGTTAATAAATTGGAATAGCAATTATGCTTATATAAAAGCTGGGATATATAGTTCATCATGCAATTTAAACGATAAAAGAATAGAGATAAAGATATTCAAAGAAGGTAAAAAGGGAATAAACATAAATTCTATAAGGGTAAATAAACTGTCTGAACTTATGGGAATTTTTAATGTAGTAATGTTTTCCCCAGAAGATTTAAAAATAATAAAAGAATCTCCTTCTTTCAGAAGAAA
>DAIMMR010000303.1:0-4953 GCA_036720575.1 Clostridium sp. | reverse complement strand
CATTACCAAAAATATATCCATTGTACCACTCCTTAGTTAATTCTTCTTTTTCACTAAGTCCATAATCTTTTAGGACTTTACTCACTTCATCTTGAGTAAATCCAAAATACTCATCATAATACTCACTCAATATGGATATAATTTCTAAATTATTTAGTCCTGTAAAAATACTTTCCTTTGAAATCCTTAGACAGCCTGTTACCACTGCAAATTCTAAGGAAGCATTTGTTTTTAAGGCGGATTCAAAAAGAGATCTTATAAATTTAATCATCCTATCATAAAATCCTTCAAAGTAAACAAATTTACAGAAGCTTTACTATCTATTAAATCTTTGATAAGTAATGTTTTATCAACATAATAATAATCTCTAGTTATTAGCATTTAAAAATTATCTATACCTATTGGTAATGGTTTAAAATTCACATTATCACTTCCATATCTACAATCATTTTTAAAAAATAAAAAACAATTTCTTACTTTATTATATCCTACAACTCAGCCTATTTAAACAAATACTCACATAAAAAGAACTATAATCAGATTTATTGCAAATCCACTTATAGTTCTTCTATGAATAGGACACATAATAATCTAAGTTACACCATTATAAATAACAATATCATTCTATATATTTTTTAAACTACCCCCTTATTAGCCGCTCCCATAATTCCCGCAGGCATCTCTTCCTTCAATCTCCACACAAAGCTAATAGGCATGCTTCCTCTGTGGCTTACATACTCTGCCTCTCCCAAATAAGTGTAAGGTGCAGCTAAACCATCCTTTTTCTTATTTTCTCTAACAAATAAAACTATTTTATTACCTGTTTTGAAATGATTAATATACCTTTGTCCTGTTTCACTTTCTAAACTGGTTCTACTTTGACTTTGCCAGTGGAACAACCTCTCATTCATGGCATAATCCTCATAAAGGGTAGAAGGAGAATAATCCTTTTCTGATTTATTTAAGGTTATAAAAAAGGCATCTACTTTCATTTCTCTAAAATACTTTACTCCTTCTCTAAAGGATGGCTTTTTATTTTCATTAAAATATCCAAAGGCAGCCATAATCTGATCTATAGAATAATTGCAATGTAAATCTAATGGAACAGCGCCTCCTAAATCCACAGTTTTATCTATGAAATCAATATGTAAGTAATTGTAATCAAGAATTTCTACAGCTTCTTTTATTAATTCCTTATTATTAGAACAAATGTTATATAAAGCCTCTGCAAAGGATTTATAACCTATTTTTTCTGGAGGTTCCATATAAAAGCTGTAATATAACATTCCAAGCATATGTTTTTCTTCTTCATCTAAATTGCTAGTGTCCAATTTAGATTTTAAAGTTAACACCTTTATCATAAACTCTATAAGTTTTCTTGAATTAATATGAAATAGGTTTTTCATTTTCTTTGTAAGAAGTACTTCATCCTTGTTTACGTAGTCATCTATTAATCCTGCTTCAACCTTCATTCTAGAAAAACTTCTGTTTCCATTCTTACCATAAACATCAACTAAACTATAATTATAGTAATCTAAAAAGTTTCCTAGTGTTGGCTTTTTGTAAGTGTCACCTTCAAAGTATTTTAATTTACTTATAAGGCTTGCTTTTGTCAATTTAGCTTCCTTTATATTTCTTAATATATACTCCTTAGCTTGTTTTTCCAAATGTATATAGCAGCCTTTAGGTAAATTTAAAAATCCATTGTTTATACTATATTCTACTGAATGTTTTGATTTACCAATGAGTGCTTTAAATTTTTGCTCAAAATCATAGTTTTTATGAGCCTGACCTACAAAGTCCAGTACTGTTAAACATTCTTTTCCTTCACATAATCTAAGACCTCTTCCAAGCTGCTGCAAAAATACTGTTAAGCTTTCTGTTGGCCTTAAAAACAGTACTGTATTTACTTCTGGTATGTCCACACCTTCATTATATAAATCTACTGTAAATATAAACTTCACTTCACCTGATATAAGTCTTCTTTTAGCATTATTTCTTTCTTCACTGCTGCTTTCTCCAAGTACTGCTATAGAGGGAATGCCTCTGCTGTTAAATCTATCTGCCATATATTTAGCATGTTCTACACTTACACAAAAGCCTAGTCCCACAACCTCATCAATATCCGTAATATATTTATACAAACTGCTTATTATTCCACTTACTCTAATATCATTACTAGTATATACATTTTGAAGCTCATTTTTATCATATCCGCCTCTAGTCCATTTAAGCTTAGATAAATCCACACTATCTGATACTGCAAAGTATTGAAATGGGCTTAAAAGCTTTTTATCTATAGCTTCTGATAATCTCATTTCCGCTGCTATTCTATCATCAAAGCGTTCCAGTACATTTTTGCCATCCATTCTCTCTGGAGTAGCTGTTAATCCTAAAAGTATCTTTGGATCATAATAATCCAAAAGATTTTTATAGGAAGGTGCTTCTGCATGATGAAACTCATCTACAATTATAAAATCATAAAAATCAGAAGTAGTCTTTTCATAAAGCTTTGAAGAATTAAAGCTTTGTATACTCATAAACAGGTGATCCAAAGACTCCGGTATATTTCCACCTACATATAAATCGCCAAAATTATTATCCTTTAATATAGCTCTGAAGGTGTCTCTACTCTGCTTTAATATTTCTTCTCTGTGAGCTATAAATAAAAGCCTATTTTTCTCTTTTCTATTTTCTTTTGCAAAGTCCTTATAATCAAAGGCTGCTATAACTGTTTTTCCAATTCCTGTAGCTGCTACTATAAGGTTTTTACATCTTCCATATAGTGTTCTTTCAGCCTTAAGTTTTTCTAATATTTCCTTTTGATAATAGTAAGGATGTATATCTAAACTAAATATAGTACTGTCATTACTATCAGTTTTACTTTCCTTTTTTAAAGAAGTTATAAGCCTTTTCTTATCCACTTCAAGTTCTCCATTAAAACTATTAAACTCATCATCATTCCAGTAGCTTTCAAATGTTGCCTGAAATTTTTTAATAATATCAAAGGAATCTTTTTCTGTAACTTTTATATTCCACTCAAGTCCAGAGGTTAGTGCCACATTAGATAAATTGGAAGATCCTATATAAGCTGTAGTAAAACCTGTTTCCCTTTTAAAAAGATAAGCCTTTGCATGAAGCCTTGTTCTATCAGTATCATAGGATATTTTTATTTCAGTATTTTTAAGCTTGCTAAGTTCTTCAATAGCTTTATAATCAGTAGCTCCCATATAAGAAGTAGTAATAATCCTAAGCTTATGATCTTCCCCTTCTGTAAACTCTTTAAGCTCTTCAATTATGCATCTCAAACCGCTCCATTTAATAAAGGACACCAACATATCAATAGAATCACAGCACAATATTTCCTTTTTTATTTCACTCATCATGTCTGGCTCCTGCTTTGAACCAGTGAAAAGTGAACTTTGAGAAAGTGGAGTTACTGGTCTTACTGCCTTATTTCCCTTAACAGCTTTAATGCTATTTATTTTTGAATACAAGGCCGTAAGCATTTCCCCTTCTTCATCAATTTTTAACCCAGTAATGTTTTTCTCATGGGCTAATTTGCTTAAACTTTTTATAAGCTCATTGCAAGCCTTTATCTGTGAAATCAAAGCTTCCTTATCATTTTTTTTATTACTCTCCCTTATAAATCTTAAACACTTTTTAACTACAGAAGATATGTAGCTTGTGAGTATAGTTTTAGCTTCTTCAACATCTATAGTTTCTTTTTCAAGAACATATTTATCTAAATCTAATTCTTTTAACTTATTTTTAAGATCTTCATATATTACCTGCTCATAGACCCCATCCTTTATCACAGTTGACACTCCCCTGCTACTTCCCAATTTACATTCATATGTGCATATTATAACTTATTCTTACCTTTTTATCAAAAATAAGGTACAATTCATACCTGCTCCCTAAAGAGCTTTAAAATTTTGTATGATACGTAATTTTATGATATAATTACCTATTGTCGTTAAACAATGTATAAATAAAAAATGTAAAGTGAGACTATTAAAATGAGAAATGAAAAATTAGAAAAAGCAATAATCAAAATAGATAATGAAATTGCTGCTATGAACGTCGCTAAAAAGTACTTATCAAATGTAGAAGAAATAAATGAAGTAAAAAAGACTTTAAATAACAAAAGACAATTATTAGCCAATGAAATATATACCGAGGATCATAAATCCTATTTAGAATGCCGTGAAGTCATAGAAGGAATGTTAGATAGAGAATTAGGAAAAGAAGAACAAGTTGAATTGCTTGAAACGATAAAAGACAAATTTGGAAGAAAATCGCCAAATGTAAGTAAAGTAAGTAATGGACTTAATGCTTGGTTAAAAGAACTTAACATTGAATACAGTTGGATTAATAATGAAGAAACTGGTTGGGATAAATTAATTATAACTGGATTTGGATTATATAAGCAGAAATAAATATAAACATCCATGTATGCTAAACTTTTCTAGAAGAAAGGTGTGACTAAAATGAAGAAAACATTGAAAGTCGTCGGAGCTGTTATAGAAAATGAAAATAATGAAATACTATGCGCTCTTCGTTCTCCAAAAATGTCCCTGCCAAATAAGTGGGAATTTCCAGGTGGAAAAGTTGAAAAAGGTGAAAATTTAAAACAAGCTATAGAAAGAGAAATAAAAGAGGAGTTAAAATGTACTGTAGAATACTTGGATGTATTTAACAACAATACTCATGAATATGATACTTTTATAGTAAATTTGATAACTGTAAAGTGCAAATTAATATCAGATACTCCTACAGCCAATGAACATTCTAAACTGATATGGTTAAAAAGAGAGAACCTCTCTTCTTTAAAATGGGCTCCAGCAGATATTCCTGCGGTTGAACAGTTAATATCAGAAAAGGTATAGTAATAAAACACTATACCTTTTTTATAAACTCTGTATATAAATTTACTGACATTTCATTTTG
>DAIMMR010000302.1:0-4959 GCA_036720575.1 Clostridium sp. | reverse complement strand
TCAAGGGAAGCAATAAGAAAATAGATATGGCAATGTTATATTATGATAAGATAATTTCCTATCTCAGGCAGGGAGTGGATGAGAGCTCATCTTTTGATGAAAGCGTGGACAAACTTCAGAAAATTTTTAGTTGAATAGAGGAGTAGTATATGAAAAAATATGAGTTTAAACTTCAAAAACTTTTAGATATAAGAGAAGATCAGGAAGATAAGAGTAAAATGGAATTTCAGAGAGCTCAAGAAGACAGTCTAAGGGTGAAAGACAAGTTGGATTCTATGAAGTATAACTATGACAAGTATAAGGATTTGTCACTTGTTAAAAATCCAATACAACAAAAAATAACACATATATATTTAAAATCATTAACAGGAAGTATAGATGCTGCCGAAAGAGAATTTCAGAACAAACAAAAAATAGTTGAAGTTAAAAGAGAAGAAATGAAAAAGAGGCAAATCGACAGAAAAACTGTAGATATTTTAAAGGAAAAAGATAAAGCTGCTTTTATTAGGTTTGAAAATAGAGTAGAACAAAATCAAAATGATGAATTTGCTCTATATGGATTCATAAGAAAAAATTTATCATTGAAAGAAGGTGAATGATAGATGGATGTTAATATAGTAAATGTTAAAGTTCAAAATTCATATTTAAATTCTTCTAAAAGTGGTACTACTAATACCAATTCAGTACAAGATGATATCTTTAGTAAAATGATAAAAAAATCAGTTAATACTAATAGTAATAAAAGTGATGATAATAATAAAGTTAAAATTGATCCATCAAAACAAAACACTGAAGATGTAAAATTAGATTCTCAAAAAAAGTATTCAAAAATTGAAAGCTATTTAAAAGAAGCAGGATTTACAGATGAAGAGATAAAAAATATAAAGGAAAAAATTGACAAAGATCAAATAAGTGAAAGCAGTATATATAATATGCTTAGTTTGCTACTTGGGGATAATACAGAAATCAAGATTCAATCGAAGGATTTTTTGAATGAATTGTCACAAGAATTGAGCAGTAAAATATTGAATAATTCATTTAATGGAGATATATCAAGCATTAAAGACATTATAGATAAAGTTGTGGATACAAAATTGAATTTCTTAAAAGATGTGTTGGGTACTTCTAGTCAGGGAAATGAGATTGTGGAAAAGATATCTCAAAAGATATCTGAAAATATAGAGGCACAGTTGTCTCAGTCTCAGGTAGTTGATAATAAAAATATTGTTGGTGAAACTGATTTGAAAACACAGATTTATATGGAATTAATAGATAAACTCAACTTAAAACCAGAAAGTACTTCTAATAACAATAGCAATATGTTAGATAATAAATCACTTCAAGTTTCCAGTTCAGATACTAGTATATTGCAAAGTGTTAATACGGATTCAGATACACAACTCAATGATTCTGAAAATCAAAACAATGGAACTTCAGACAATACCAGTAATAAAGATACAGATGTTCTCAATAAAATATTGAATTCAGGTGAGAGTAACAATAAAATTGACAAAACAGTTAATTTTATGACTCAATTCAATAATATTAATAAAAATACTATATCAACTGAAAATTCATTGGAAAATTTAAATATAAATAAAAACTCTTTTACTGAAGATATAATAAAATCCATTAAATATATGGAAACCAATAATGTAAAAGATATGACTGTTAAAATTTCTCCTAAAGAATTGGGCAATATAACCATAAATTTAGTTATGGAAGAGGGAAAAATGAAAGCAGTAATTACGGCTTCTAATAAAGATGCATATAATATTTTAAACTCAAATATTCAAGATCTATCAAATAAATTTCAGAACAGTGAAATAAAAATACAAAATTTTTCATTAAATATCTATCAAGAAGATACTACATTTTTTAAAGAAGGAGGTAAAAATAGACAGGATCAGGAAAACAGCAAGCAAAACAGGACATTAAATATAGATAGTATATCTGATGAAGATAAAATATTACATCAGGATGAATATAGTGAAAATAATGTAGATATGCTTGCATAGTTTAGAGAGGAGAATATAAGATGTCTATACAAGTTTCAAATTTAAATAATTATAGTGCTTTAGCAGCTACAGATAATACATCAGATAATGATCAAAAAAGTTATTCAGTAGATTCTACAAATACAAATACTACTGATAGGGGAACCAGAATAGTAAAACAAGGTCAGGATATAGATGAAAACATGTTTTTGAAAATATTGTCAGCAGAACTTGCCAATCAGGATCCTACAAATACCGATAATCAAAGTGGTACTGAATATATAAGTCAACTGGCACAATTTTCATCATTACAACAGATGCTTAATTTAAATACTACAAACAAATTAAATGCTGCAAATTCAATGATAAATAAATATGTTACTTTCAGTGATACTGACTCCAATGGCAACAATGTCAGTGGAATAGTGATTGGTGTGATAAAAGATGGTGACAATACATATTTGAATGTTATGGTAGGTCAGAGTACTGATAGTGAAGGCAATGTGTCAAACCAATATCAGAAGTTGGATATAAATGATGTACAGAGAATCGATGACCTGGGAGACACTTATAATGAGACAAGCAATAACATGATGCTTTTGACAGCAAGTTCGCTTATTGGTAAAAATGTTGATATAGATCAAAAAGATGAAAGTGGAAATAACTATAGTGGAATTGTTCAATCTGTATCCAGAGGCAATGGAACCATAGCTGTAAAAGTACAGCTTGAAGATGGAACAAGTAAAGAATTCAATTTTGATGATGTACTAAATGTAAAAAATTCATAAATCAATTGTAAAAATAAATTAAATTTGGAGGGAAAAATATGTTACCATCATTATATTCAGGAATTAGCGGACTTAGAGCCAACCAGCAAAAATTAAATGTAGTTGCAAATAATATAGCAAATTCATCTACAACAGGGTTTAAAACCCAATCTATGAATTTTGAAGATATGATAAGTCAGAATCTTTCAGATCCAAGTGCACCTGTAAATGGAGGTATTGGAGGAGTCAATGGAAAGCAGAGTGGTCTTGGAGTCAAGGTCGGTGGTATAAGTACTGATTTTACAAATGGAAGCATGCAGAGTACAAATAGAAATCTTGACTTTGCACTGGATGGAACAGGATATTTTGTGGTGAGCCCTAATGGAGGAACTGACGATTATTATACAAGAGATGGAGCATTTGTACTTGATAAAGATGGAAGCCTTTTAACTCAAGATGGATATCATGTTATGGGTTATACTGGTACAGATAATACTACTGAGCAACCCAAAGAACCACTTTCAATTAATCAGTATTATAAACTTATCAGTACTGGTCCTCCAGTAGTTGTTGAAGGATCGAATGATGGTGATCCAGGGGACAAAGTTAGTTCTTTTTCCGTAGGGAAAGATGGTGCTATAACAGTAAAGGTTGCAAATGGAAATTCTTATACAGTTGTTCAGATAGCACTAGCTTCTTTTCAAAATGAAGGCGGACTTGTAAAGATGGGTGGAAACCTCTATAAAACTTCTCCAAATTCAGGAGATGCAACTTATGGAACATCCGGCAGTGGAAGCTTTGGAGATATAAATCAGGGAATGCTTGAAATGTCGAATGTTGATTTGGCACAGCAGTTTACTGATATGATAATAGCTGAAAGAGCTTTCCAGGCAAATGGAAAGATAATATCTACAGATGATGAAGTCCTTCAGGATTTGGTAAATCTCAAAAGATAATATGTTTTAATATTTTATGCCTATCAGTAAATCTATAACTGATAGGCAGTAACATAATTTATAAGTCTCTGGTAAATATATATGGTTTCGATTTATAATATAATTATAATTATTTTAGGAGGCTTTTTATGATAAGATTAATGGGACTTGACAATAAGGAATTTATTTTAAATGCAGATAATATAGAGAGATTGGATGCTATACCTGAAAGTGTTATAACTCTTATTAACGGGAAAAAGTTTTTAGTTAAGGAATCCAATGATGAAATAGTAGAGAAAGTAATAATGTACAAGAGAAAAATATACGAAGGCAATTTTAAATAAATGTAAATGAACAAATGGAGGTATGCATCATGGAAAACAAAGTAGAAAAGGCGGGCTCTTCCAAGGGAAAGTTGGTTGTTATATTTGTACTGATTCTTGCCGTAATAGGGGCTGGAGCCTATATTGGATACAGCAAATTTTTAAGTAGTTCTAACAAGAACGGTCAGACACAAAATCAAGTACAAAATCAGGTGTCACAAGTTCAGAATACTACACAGACACAACCAGTAAATTCATCGGCATTATCACAGGTCGTATCCTCTAAGACATTTCAGTTGTCTTCTACTGACGGACTTACAGTTAATCTTGCAGATACAAATACAAGTAGATATTTAAAAGTATCAGTTTATTTTGGATATGATGAAAAGAAATTAACAAGTGAATTAACTGAAAAACAGCCTATGTTAACAGATGCTGTGATTGGAATTTTGAGAACTAAAAAAGCAGCTGATATAGTTCCAAAGAATATGGATACTATAAAGATGGAAATAATTCAGAAAGTAAATCCTATGCTTAAAAAAGGCCAGATTAACAATGTATATTTTACAGATCTTATAGTACAGTAGGAGAATATATATGGATTCACAATTTTTATGGATGTTTTTTAAAACTATTATGGCTCTTGCCTTTGTTATTTTTTTAATATATATTTCTGTCAAATACGGTGGTGGAAAGTTCCAAAATGTTCAAAAAAATAAATTTGTAAAGATAATGCAGAGATCACAAATATCAAAGGATAATAGTTTACTTCTGGTAAAAATAGGAAAAAGAGCATATGTAATTTCTTCAACAACAGGTAGAATTGAAATATTATATGAACTGGACAAGGATGAAATTTCTACACTGCAAAATGTCAATGAGCTTCCACAGTATAAAAATCTAAAAGATTTCTATGAAAGATCTGGTATTGAGAAGG
>DAIMMR010000301.1:0-4993 GCA_036720575.1 Clostridium sp. | reverse complement strand
AGAGACACCCTTCCTTTAACTATTACTTTCATACCATCCTCAGGTATAAAATTTAAATTCCCGGCATCTCCTCTAAACATAATGCAGTTTATCTTACTAAATTTATCTTTTAGAGAAAAATATATATGTCCGCTTGTATGTAATTTTAAATTAGATACTTCTCCTTTAATAGAACAGTTAGCAAGTATAAAATCATTATCCAAAGTCTTTTTTATATAATTGTTAATATCAGACACAGTTAATGTTTTAATATACATATTATTTAACCCCTTACGTTTAATCTGTAATTTTTTTAGTTGAAAGTTGAGAATTGAGAGTTGAGAGTGACGGTTTATTTTTAGCTATCGCAAAAAATCTTTAAACTTATATGAACCATCAATGTTTCACTTTAGCGAAACGAACCTTCAAAATTTAATTAAAGATTTTTTGTAGTGTAACGGAAAAAAATCCACATTAACTCTCCACTTTCCACTCTCAATTCTCAACTAATCAAATTGCCTCGCAATTTGCTTACATTAAGTCAGAATTTCATATGTGTTAAAATTAAGTACTTACTGTTTACTTATGCTTTTGTCTTTTATCATATTTCCAAGTACACCATTTATAAATGGTGCAGACTTCTCGGAAGAATACTTTTTAGCAAGTTCTATAGCTTCATTTATAGATACCTTTTCAGGAATATCCTCCTCATATAAAAATTCATATGTACAAATTCTTAATATTGCAGCATCAACTTTGGGCAGTCTATTTAATTTCCAATTTCTAAGATATTTTTCAATTTCCTTATCCAATCTATCCTTATTCTCTTCTATTCCATTTACAACTCTTTTTACATATTCCATATCAACGTTTTTTAGTTTGTCAACATTTTCACTGTAAATTTCCTCGGCACCATCAGTTTCTTTGCTCTCATTTTTTTTTTCTAAATTATCTTCTAAGTTTGCCAAAACACTCCTAAAATCTTCTCTATTTATACTCATTTCAAATAATAATTTCATTATCAACTCTCTGGATTTTTTTCTATTCATATTTTCCTCCTACTTGGATATATACTCTTCTAAAAATAATTATTGTCATTTCAGATATAATTATACTTAAACTAATACACTAGTTCAAGTATACAAACATATCTGTAAATAGAAACACCCTCTGAATCCAGAGGGTGCACACTATTGCTCTTCTTCTATATTATCATTGCTCTCTTCTGTTTTAGAAATCATAACATTTTGCACATGTATGTTTATAGCTGAAACATCTAAGCCTGTCATAGATTGAACTGCTCTTTTTACATTTTCCTGAACTTTAAGTGCTACATCAGGAATTCTTACTCCGTATTCTACTACTACATATAAATCTATAGCTGCACTATTTTCTCCTACACTCACTTTAACACCTTTAGATAAGTTTTTCTTTCCTGTAAGTATTTGAGTAATTCCACCTACAAGACTAGCACTCATCCCAACTATACCTTTTATTTCAGTAGTAGCAAGACCTGCAATTACACCTACAACCTCATCAGATATTTTTACAATACCCATATCAATTTCGTTATTTGTATTTTCCTCCATTGTTTCACCTCCTAGATTTTTACATCATCGAAAGACTCACATTATATACATTATATCAAATGAATATTTTTTTTACAATTAATTTATTTATGTAATTGCTATACTTTGTTTTAACCTTGTTTTACCTCGATTTCAACTTCCTGAATGTTTGAAATACTCATAACTACATCTTTTATCTGTCTTGTATCCTTGTCTTCCAATTTATTCTTACCTTTAACTATTACCCTTGCCTTGTTGTCTTCTATAGAACATATAGCATCTTCATATCCCTTGCTTTTTAGAGTATTTTCTATTTTCAATTCATAATTCGTATTCATAGCTAATGCAGTATACTTTTTTTCAGCATCAGCACGATTTGGGTCAGAAACATTTTTGTCATCTATAAGGCTTTTTAAAGTTTGAAGAGTTTCTGCATTTTTCTGATCCCTTGTAAGCCGTGTCTCCTCAAAGAATTGCGATTGTTCACTTTTAGATTGAGTACTTTTGGCTTGAGTACTCTTATCCTGTGAACTCTTATTATCGCTGCTATTAAAAGATACTGCACTTTTACCGCTTCCATTGTCCACACCATTTACATAATTTATAGGACTGTTTAATTTTGTAGCAACTACTCCTACACAAACAATTAAAGCTAAAAGAGTCACAATAATTACAGCTTGTTTTTTATTCATTTTAACTCCCCCCCATTTATCTTCTAAAGAATTATATGCTAAGAAATATACTTATATACTACTTTTTCATAGGATATACATTTACCTTATCTTCCGATATTCCAAACAAATCCGTTATAGCTTTTGATATTCTGAGTTCAGTTATTTTGTTTTCAGCTCCTTCAGCTACAACACATACACCTGAAACTTTAGGATTGTATGTCTTAACTATAAGCGGCTGTGATTTGCTGCCATCATTTGTAACAACCACCGTGCTTCCATTGTTTTTTTGGGTAGTATTTCTTGTACCACCTTCAGTATCCTTTTCTTCTGTATTATTAGTTGAATCAGTTATATTCACTGCCGGTACACTCTCTTCCCCACTTTCAAAGTTAATCATTACTTCCACTTTACCTACCCCATCCATTTTTTCCAAAGTATTTTTTAAATCTTCCTGCATTGATTTTTCATAATCCTCAGTCTTACTTTGTTTGGACGATGTAGAACTTTGCTGATTATTACTGTTACTACTGTCATCATTTAAACTTTTAGAAGTATTTACACTGCTTTCATTATTGTAGTTTTTAAAAAAACTTATTGTAACAATTATAAGTACCCCTACTAAAAATAATACAGCCAAATTGAAAATATTTTTTTTGTCATTAGATACCTTTTTATTATTAAAAAGTTCCTTTAACCACTTTTTTAAATTCATAATACTAACTCCTCCAACTAAGAATTTACATGTATAATATTTTGGGATACATTTAATTCCTGGCTTAAATAAGTTTTTAATTTTACATTTTTATCGTCATCTCCAGAATCCAAATTGCTGACGGAAGCACTTTTGGTATTTATATCAACCTTTTTTATTTTTTCCACACTTCCATCTTTAACTTGAACATTTACATTTTTTATACATACACTATTATTTTGTTCATCATAATTTGCATCTATTTTTACTTTATAATTTTCATCTGGATATTTTTCTTTAAGACTTTTTTCACACTTAGCTTCAAGATTCATTTTAAAAGTTTCAATAGTATCTTCCATGTTTTTTTTCTTGTAATCATTAAATTCGTTTAATTGACTTTTATTGTTAAATTCCTTTTCAAAACTCTCTATAGCATTTTCAGTATACCGATTTATATCAAAATCTTTATTGAATATTTTCACTACTGGATTAATGAAAACTGTAATCAAAATGAGACCCAATACAAATTTGCAATATTTCTTCATGCTATTATCTGGCAATATCATTTCTATAGCTGTAATAAAGAATAGTGCAGTGCATATATTTATCAGCCACTCCTTTAAAGATTGAAGCATATTGTATTCCTCTCTTTCACATTGTAATTTTTCCTGCTGCAGCTATTATACATATCATTATGAAAAACATAACAGATACACATATGAGGCACGCCATTATAAGTACAATGGAGCTTCCTGCAGAGTTTATACAGTTTACAAGCCTTCCATCGCTTATAGGTTCTATTAGAGCTGCAGTAAGTTTATATGCTACTACAATAATCAAAAGTTTTATTACTGGAAACAGCAGTATTGCTACAATAATTACAAGTCCCAAGCTGCTTAACGCATTTTTTAATAAAATAGAATATCCTGCTACAGTAGATATGGCATCTGAAAGACTCTTTCCCACTATGGGCACAAAATTATCCACTGCAAATTTAGCAGTTTTTGCTGTAACTTCATCAATAGTTTTAGAGGTTATCCCTCTTACAGTTATAATCCCTATAAATACAGTCATTATAATTCCTTGTGCCCAAAGTGCTACCTGATTTAGGAGCTTGGTAAGTTTATCTATTTTATATTCAGAAGATAAGTTATTTACAAACTGAAGTACAAAAGACATGGATATTATAGGAATTATTACATTCATAAACAAATTAGCACTTATAGTTATAGCACCTATTACAATAGGATCCATAATTGATGCTTCTACGAATCCTCCAACTGCAGCCACCAAAGTTATGAGTATAGGTATTAAAGCAACCATAAAATCAGTCATTTCTTTTATAGTAGATCTAGCAATATCCACACTTATGTAAAAGCTTCTGGCCATTATTATTATTATTAGTGAGTAACATGCAAAATAGGCTATATTAGACAACTCTTCTCCATTAAAAGCTCTCTGCAAATTAGTAAGTAATGCACATATAAGTGAAATTACTATCAAAAGTACTAAAAGTTTTAATGAAGCTGCTACTTCTCTCACCCCATACATCGCAAGTGCACGTATAATTTTCTTTAAAGATGTATTCCCTGACCCAGTTTTTAGAAAACTTTTCACATAGTCTCTTACATCTATGTCATTAAGAACCTCATTTTTTGTCTTCATATTAGATATATAATCATAAAATTTTTCTATCTGCTCTTTTTCAGATTCACTTTGCTTATTTTGAATTTTATTATATTTGTCATCCTGCACACTATCATCATTACTATTTTCTATTTTAATTTGATTCTGCACATTTGTTTCTCCATTGCTGGTGTCAAAAGCTTGTACATTAAAGCCTATTAATAAAACTATAACTAAACCCAATATAATCTTTTTCATATTAACACCTACATAATCTTTAAAATTGACTGAAGCACAGCCATAAGTATAGGAATTGCAAGTACTAAAATTAATATTTTACCTGCAATTTCAACCTTTGCTCCTAAATTTCCTTGTCCAGCATCCTTACATATTTCACTGCAAAAAGAAGCTAAATATGCAATAGCAATTATTTTAAATACAGTGGTTAAATAAAT
>DAIMMR010000300.1:0-4994 GCA_036720575.1 Clostridium sp. | reverse complement strand
AAATTAGAAATAAAGTATTGTAAAAATTTTTATCTTATTCTAAAATTAATATAAATACATTAAAACTATAATTATATCATGTACAAGTTAATAATTCTATAATTAATTTTATTTCACTGCAACTGATAATTCCACCTAATTAAAAATCTTTAATATAACAATTCAAGTTCAAAATATTTTTTATTTAATATCTATACTAAATATATCAATATCATATGTATACTCTGTGTATTACTAGCTGCAGTCTATTTTCAAGGAGGCTTTTATATGTTACTCAGCTATAAATTTTCTAGCAATATTCCTCTATTTAAATGTGATATTTGCGGGAACTGTAATAATTTTGAAGAGTCCACATCCTACACAAATATAAAAAACAGAGGTTGTTGTTGGTACTTTCCAAAATACAATCTAGTAGATATTAAAAATATAATAAATAATGGGAACATGGATTTTATATACTATTTATCTTCTATTCCAAATTGTGTAGAAAGTTATGATATCAGGGTAAAAGGAATCTTTTTTAAAAAACAATATAACAAATACACTGAAAACAATATAAAATCCAGTGATTTTGACAATAGTCTCTTTTTCAAATTATGTCCTTTCTTAAAAAAACATGGATGCAAATTAAGTTTTTCTTTACGACCACATCCCTGTAATTTATATTTATGTAGAGAAGTACTTCAATTGGCAGGTAAAGAATACACCGAGTATTCTCGAGAACGAAAAGATTATTATGCTTATTGTAACTATTTTAATGAGTGCTTAAAAGAAGATTTAAAATGTAATAATGCAACCTTATTAGATAATTTAGAGGACTCTTTGGATATATTAAATTCTTCTACATTACCTCCCTTTCAGCCTAGAAAATTGCACAATATTTACATAGATTATTCCACATGTAACCATAGTGCTTAAACTTTATCTGATGCTAAGAAATCTGTTTATGAATACTTTTTGTTAATTTAGGTTAAACTTATACTGCCTTGATGATATGATAACTCCCATTAATTCTATGTAAAATAATCCTAGTTTAAAGCTAGGATTATTTTACACTCATTAATTTTCTATTATATAATCTATAATTATGAATTTTATAGGATTCTTTGATAACATTTTCATTTATAAACTTTTTATCCTTTAAATAATCTTCAAAATTATAAACGCACATACAAGAAGCATTCGTTCCTAAAATTATATTTAATATATTTTTGTTAAATATAGGGAAATTACCCTGAGAGGTATTGTAAATAGCATAATCAACTTGTATGATACACCTTAAACCTATATATCCTTTTTTATTAATTTCATCTATATACTTTAAAACTTCTTTTCTTATGTTGTCTACTCCCAACTTTGTATATTCATTAATCACTTGTGTCATATCAACGTATTCCACACAATTATTTTTTGTGTTAACATACTTTAATAATTTTTTATACAATTTTAAATCCGTGTATAGACAGATTTTCTCTTTCCTTTCAATACCCTCTTTTATATATTGATACATATTTATAATTAAATGTTCTACGCCAAAATAGTAAAATGAAGAATTAAGTCCAAAAATACTACTATTAATCATACCTTTTTATCCTTTACAAAATAAGTTTATTTCTTATGTATTCTACATAATATATACATACTCCTCTTAATATCCATAGGTATATCACAAAAATATTTCGTCACATATTTGTATTTTTATACTTTATCTTTTATAAAGTGTTTCATTTTTTACATTGTTCCATCCTATTCTACTTATTATATCAGAAAATTTTTCTCCAGGACTTCACTCTTTCTCATAATAAGATGAAACTCTTCCTGTCACTTATAGATATAAAAGCACACAGAAGAAATGACAAGCACTTCCACCTATGACAAAAAGGTGCCATATGGCATGATTATAAGGTATTTTATCTAACATGTATAAAAAAGCTCCTACCGTATATATGATTCCACCTGCCACCAAAAGAGCTATTCCAGCTGGAGGAAGAAGCAGCAAAAGTCTTTTCATAGCAAAAATTATTATCCATCCCATGGCAATATATATCAGTGTAGATACAACCTCATGTTTGCCTATCCAAAATATTTTCATTACTATTCCACAAATAGCCATAATCCATACTATGCCAAATATCATCCATCCTATGGAACTCCTTAAAACAGTAAGTGTAAAAGGAGTATAAGTTCCAGCTATTAATAGATAAATAGATGCATGATCAAATATCCTAAAAACTTTTTTTGCCTTTAAATTAGTTATACTGTGGTATAAAGTGGATTCTAGGTATAGAATAAACATAGAAACACCATAGATAGTATAGCTTACTATATACCATTTATCTCCCATTCTAGTGGAAAATACAATCAATAGTACAAGAGCTGCAATTGACAGAAGTGTACCTATTCCATGTGTTACAGCATTAGCTATTTCCTCTCCTCTTGTATAAAATTTAAGTTGATTATCCATATTAAACCTCTCCTTAATAAATTGTGTATATATGACACGTAGTTATTGAAACTACATCATAGCATATATATATGATAACATGATATGTTTCCAAGTTCAATATCTATTCCTATTTTTATAGTAAATAGATTTATTCTTTAGTATAATAAGTATTGTTATATTATTATTTGCAAAATTTATGGAGGTATACAAAATGTTAAAAAGAACTATTACTGCTGAATTAATTAAAAAATTTAATGAAATGCTATATAAAATATTAGATGATATGGATAATGAAAATTATGAAGGAGCCTTAGATTTAATAGATGCCGCTTTTAAAGACATTTTTAGATTAAGTATAAAATTTTTCAATTCCCTATCTCTAGAAAATATAATGGAAATGGTAAAAATTAATGGAAGCATAGTTACAGATAAGTGTATAATTATGGCTAAATTGTTAGAAGAAGAAGGAAATGCTTTGGAATTCCAGGGCAAATTGGATGATGCTTTTTACATACATCAAAAATCATTAAATTTGTTTTTGGAAGCTTATTTAAATGAAAGCACCACCTGTGATTTAAAAGAATATTTTTCAGATATAGATCCTTTAATAAATAAACTTTGTGAATATAAGCTTTCTTTTACTCTTTTAAGTAAAATAGCAGATTACTATGCAGAAACCAAAAGATATGATAAAGCAGATAATGTCATCTATGAACTGCTTGAAGAAAATAACCATGATGCAAAATATGTAAAATTTTCAATAGAATTTTACGAAAATTTACTTTTAAAAACTAATAATGATCTAAACTCTGGGAACCTACCAAGAGAAGAAATAGAAGATTCCTTGTCTTCTTTAAGAAACATATTACAAAACAAATAAAATCCCACCATGCCGTATTATGAGTTATTTTGAACCCGTCCCAAAGCAGGTGGGAATCTCCTTCTTGCTTCCTGTCTCCATTACAAATGGATATCATTCCACAAGAAGAGTTCGATCCCCTTTTATAAAATGTTCGGTCAAGACTAACTCATTCCACGCACACAGCAGGAATATTTCTAACTTTATTATACTACACTTTTAATATTTATGTTTACTCTTTGAGCAATTTACATTATTTTATGGATATTCCCAATTCTTTTAACTGAGACTCATCTACTACATTAGGAGCTTCTGTAAGTGGACAAAATGCATTTTGATTTTTAGGGAATGCTATTACATCTTTTATATTATCTGTTTTTGTTAAAAACATTATCATCCTGTCAAACCCATAAGCAAGTCCGCCATGTGGTGGTGGTCCAAACTTAAATGCTTCAAGCAAATACCCAAACTTCTCCCAGGCTTTTTCCTGTGAAATTCCAATTACATTAAACATTTTTTCTTGAAGTTTAGTATCGTATATTCTTATACTTCCTCCTCCTAATTCTTCTCCATTCAATACTATATCATAAGCTTTTGCCCTTACTCTTCCAGGATCGCTATCTAGATATTGTATATCTTCATCCATAGGTGCTGTAAATGGATGATGTTCTGCCTGATATCTCTTTTCATCTTCATTATAGGATAGAAGAGGAAACTCAGTTACCCATACAAATCTAAATTCATCATTTCCATCCAGTATACCTGTTTCTTTTGCCATATGAACTCTGAGTGCACCAAGGCTTTCAAATACCACTTTATTTCTGTCTGCCACAACAAGAATAAGGTCTCCTGGTACTGCTTCCAATTTATTTAATATATTTTTAGTATCTTCCTCAGTTAAGAATTTAGATATAGAGGATTTAATTCCATCTTCCTTATATGCCATCCATACAAGTCCTTTAGCACCATAATCTTTTACAAACTCAACTAGTTTATCAATCTGCTTTCTTCCCATTTGAGCTGAATTTGGTACCTTTATAGCTCTTACAGAGCCACCACCCTCAATGGCATTTTGGAACACCTTGAAATCTATATTCTTCACAACTTCAGTTATATCATTTATTTCCATACCAAATCTTAAATCAGGTTTATCCGAACCATATTTCTCCATGGCAATTTTATAAGGCATTCTCTCTATAGGTAGTTTTACATCTACATTTAGAATTTTCTTAAATACCCTTTGGATAAACCTTTCATTCAAGTTTATTACATCATCTTGTTCTACAAAAGAAAGTTCCATATCTATCTGGGTAAATTCAGGCTGTCTATTTGCCCTCAAATCCTCGTCTCTAAAGCATTTAACTATCTGAAAATATCTGTCATATCCTGAAACCATCAAAAGCTGTTTAAATAGCTGTGGTGATTGAGGAAGTGCATAAAACTTTCCATTATAATTTCTGCTTGGTACAAGATAATCCCTAGCACCTTCCGGTGTACTTTTCCCAAGCATTGGAGTTTCTATTTCTAAAAATCCTTCTTCATCTAAAAAATCTCTTACTACCTTTGCAGTTTTATGTCTTGTCATAAGTATTCTCTGCATATCTGGTCTTCTTAAATCCAGGTATCTATACTTCAGCCTTATATTTTCAGCTGCATCTAAATTTTCCTTTATGTATATAGGAGGTGTTT
>DAIMMR010000299.1:0-5000 GCA_036720575.1 Clostridium sp. | reverse complement strand
AAGTGTAATTTTATTATAAATTAAATTAAAAAGATGGTAAAAGATTATGGACGAGAAAATAAAAGAAGATAAAATCTTTAATTCAGATGTTCGTGGAATTAAGGACTTTTTGGCTTGGAAGAAATTATTTGAACGTGGATTCATTTGTGTTGATGCTAATAAACAGAAAGATTTTGTTTGTCCATATCATGAACATAAATGTACATTCAAAAGTGTTTTATATTTTTTAAAAAGTGAAGATTTTGAAAAAGAATTGGAACAGATTTATAAGGAAATAGAAGAAGAAAATAAAAGAGGTTAATATGGAGAAAAAATACTATACAATTTTTAAGCCTGAACTGGCTAGGCACTTGCTAAAGATGGGTAATGTAATACACGATATTAAACCAATGAAAGAAGATCCAAGAAGAACAATATTTATATTTGAATTAACAGAAAAGTTTAATAATGATATGGCTACTTTGCAAAAGTAGTTTTTTTATTATAAAAATAAATTAAAAAGTACAAGGAGAAAGTGCAACATGGAAGAAAAGAAATATTTAGTTATTGATGGTAAACAAACAAAGATAGAAGATTTAACAAGGCAAAAATTTGGTAGATTAACTGTAATTGGGTTTGATGAAATTAGATATAAAAGGGATATAATTAGAAGAAGTAATAAAGAAATTAAAACAATATCTATTCATTGGTTATGTGAATGTGAATGTGAAAATGCCATTAGTGTATCAGGTTATAACTTGAAATCTAATCATACTCAATCGTGTGGATGCTTAAATAAAGAATATCTTAATAATAAAGCTATTAATTTACTAGGTAAAAGATTTGGTAAATTAATTGTTTTAGAAAGAGATTATGATAAACAAAATCAACAAATTAATGATGGTAAACTATCTAAAGTGTTTTGGAAATGTAAATGTGATTGTGGAAATTACACGGTGGTACAAAGTACAAATTTAACTAATAGTCATACTCAATCATGTGGATGTATGGTGGGGGAAAAATTAAGTGAAGTTGTCGTTAAAAATGCCTTGTCCAATAATGGAAGTTTAGGTGAATGGATTTTAAATAATTTATCGAGTGATTTCTTAAAAAAATATTGGAGTGAAAACAACAAATTATCTCCTTTTGAAATACCATTTAGAGGTTCAAAAGAAATTTATATAATATGCGACAAGTGCAATACAGAATATTCTATAACACCATATGAATTTACATATTTAAATATGAGATGTCATAAGTGTAATATACCTAAAGGCGAAATTCGTATAATGGAATATTTAGAGAAAAATCAGATTACATATGATTGTCAAGTAAAATTTATAGGGTTAGTTGGATTAAATGGTGGACAATTAAGCTATGATTTTATGGTAAATAATATTTTAATTGAATTTCAGGGTGAGTTTCATGATGGAACGGCAAGAATTCAAACAGAAGAAGGGTTTAAAATACAAAAAGAACACGATAGACGTAAAAGAGAATACGCTAAAAAAAATAATATTGAATTATTAGAGATTTGGTACTGGGACTTTGATAATATAGAAAAGATACTTAAATCTAAAATAAATTAAAAAGATATTAAAAGAAAGTGGTGATAATTTGGCAAATGCTAAAGGTAAGAAAACAGAAAAGATAATTTGTAGTATTTGTGGAGAAGAAAAAGCTAAGTCAAATTATTTTTTATCAACTAGAAAAGAGTATCAAGTATCTAATAATGGATATTGTCCAATATGTAAAAAATGCATGTCAAATTTACTTATTGATATAGATACAAAGAGTATAACTATAACAAATTTTAAAAGAGTCTTGAGCTATTTAGATATGGTTTATATCCCCTCATTATTTACAGAAGTTTCTTTGCAGGAAAATGTAAATGCAAATAATTTTATAGGATTATACAAAAAGTCATTAAATTTGAAAAAAGAATGGAAGAATTTAAAGTTTGCTGATAGTCCAAGATTTGAGGTAGATCAAAATATGGCTAAGAATGAAACTAAAAAAGAATTATTATTTGAAATTACAGATGATATAAAATTATTTTGGGGAAATGATTTACCACCCGAAGATTATAAGTTTCTACAACAGAACTTTGATAGATTTACGGTCAATGAAAAAAACATGGATTATAAAAAAGAATCTGACTATAAAACGCTTTGTGTTTATGAATTACAAAAGAGCAAAATTCAATATGATTTAAGTAAAGTTGCAGACGTTCAGAAACTTCAAGGGTTAATAGATAATTTATCAAACAACTTAGGAATACAGGCAATTCAAAAGAAAAATGATGAACAAAATGATAGATTTACATTAGGATTAATAGCGAGATATCACGAAGATGTAAAAAAGAAGCCTATTAGGCGATGGGTGGAAGATTTAGGTAACAAAGATATGATTGACAAAACTATAAAAACTTATTATCTTGGTGGGATTTTACAAGCAATGCAAATAAATAATCCTAACATTGAACAATATAAAAAAGAAGTAGAACAATTTACTGTAAAATTAGACGAAATTTTAGAAGAAAAGGATGAAGAAAATGGCTAAAAGGTCAGTTCCTAAAAAAGAAACTTCTAAAAATCGTGAAGATGATTATGTATTTCCTATTGAAAAACTTAAAGTAAGTGATGAATTATTAGAACAAGCTGAATATGCGTTATCTTATTTTAGACAATTTCCTTATGCTTTTTGTGAACAATATTTAAATGTAAAACTATATGATTATCAAAAAATAATTATATATGAGATGATGCATAGATACAACTTTATATGGATAGCATGTCGTAACCTTGCCAAAACCTACCTTTCTGCACTAAGCATTGTTACACGTTGTATACTATTTCCGAAAACCAAAGTAATAATTACAGCTCCAGAAAAACAGCAAGCGATTGAAACTATAACAAAAATAAAAGATATAATGAAAAATAGTCCTATGTTAAGAGAGGAAATTTCAGATATTAGTGATAGTATGGCTACTGCAAGATGTTTGTTCTGGAATGGTTCAACCGTCCGAATAGCCACAATGTCCGAGGGTAGCAGACATTTTAGATCAAACTGGATTTTTTGCGATGAATTTATAAAATCAGACCCTGATATACTTTCAAGCGTTATAGAAGCATTCAAAGGTGATCCAAGACGACCATTATATTTAGATGTTGACGAATACAGAACACCAGAATATGAATATTTAAAAGAAAAAGATACATCTGTATACACTTCAAGTGCTGGTTACGCTGGAACATGGAGTCATAAATTATTTGTAGACCATTTTGAAAAGATGGTTAATGGTGATGAAGATTATTTTGTTTGTGATTTACCTTATCAAACTGCTGTTGCTTGTGGATTAAGAAGTTTAGAGTTTTATAAAAAACAAAGATTAAGTCCTTTAATGACACCTGAAAAATTTAGCTGTGAATATGAAGGAATTTGGATAAATGATAATGAAAATGGTTTTTATAAATACACAGCATTAGAAAACTGTAGAACTTTACAAAAAGCAGCTTATCCACAGGAGTTAATGGATTTTATTGATTCTAAAAATAAAAAATTTATAGATAAGAAGAAGCAAGATGGAATTATTAGAATTTGTGGTGCAGACATTTCCACAGTTGGAAGTAGAATAAATGATGCTTCTGCTTTTGGTGTATTACAATTAATTCCTAAAGAGAGAACTATTAGAGGTAAAGATAGTGAAGTTATAACAGTTCCTTATTATGATAGAGAATTAATATATATAGAAACAAAAGAAGGTATGCTTGTCAAAGACCAAGCAAATAGACTAAAACAGTTATTCTATGAATTTAATTGTGATTATATGGTGGTTGATGCTATGAATGCGGGTGTAACTGTAATTCAAAATCTGGGCGAACCATCTGTAAATACTGAAACTGGTGAAAATTATCCACCATTAATGTGCTGTAATAAAGACGAATATGCAGAAATGTGTAATTATCTAAATGCTAAAAAGGTTTTGTATGCAATCAATGCTGGAGCACAGTCGAATCATGATATGGCACAAAGTTTACAAGCCTGTATAGGTCAAAGAACTTTAAAATTATTAATCAATGAAAATACAGCAAAAGATTATTTAAGAGTATTAGATGGATATGACGATTATCCATTAGACACAAGATTAGATTTAGAGTTGCCATATATGAATACAGCTTTATTGATCAATGAAATGGTTGCATTAGAAAGAAAACCTACTGATAATGGTTTAATTCGACTCAAAGAACCTGCAAGTGGTAGGAAGGACAGATATAGTTGTTTATTATATATGAATGCGATAGCTGATGAATTGCAATTAAAATTAAAGCAACCTAGAAAGAAAAAATCCACCCTATCATCATATATGTTCCACGATTAAAGAAAGGAGGTCTAAATGAAAACAAAAAATAAAAGTAAAATAAATTTTGCAGAATTAAATACTAAGTTTGGTGGAGTTTATGCGTTAGATTTTTCATCAACAATAAAACAAAATTCAGCATATACAATAGACCAAGTTTATAATGCTTTAAATAGTAAAGATATTCAAACGTTAATAGAAATGTCAAACTATTTCTTCATAGCTAGTGGGCAATATCGTAGAATGATAAATCATATTGCAACACTACATACATACTCGTATATTTATACACCAATAATCACCGATTTTGCAAAAGGATTAAATTATAAAAAGTTAGGCACATCCATAGATAAAGTTACAGATTATTTATCAAAATCACAAGTAGAAGCAACAAATAAATATATTGCTTTTGAATGTGCAATTAATGGAACATTTTATGGATATGAAAGAGATATAGATAATCAAATAGTATTACAAGAGTTACCTCCTTCCTACTGTCGAACAAAATATAAAATCAATGGAAATTATGCTATAGAATTTAATTTTAAATTCTTTGATGATAATTATAGGGATACAAACTTAAAACAACAAGCATTTGATATGTTGCCTGACGAATTTTTATCTTTATACAATGAGTATAAAAGTGATACGAGTAATAATA
>DAIMMR010000298.1:0-5016 GCA_036720575.1 Clostridium sp. | reverse complement strand
GAGGTACGATGGAAATCATCTTTATCTGTTCTTTGTTATTTGAACTTTGTTATTTTCAAAAACTTTGCTTCACATTATTTTTAAACTGCGAAAGTTGAGTTAATAGATTAAGTTTATTTTTCGTTTAAAGCCATTACAGGTATCTTACGGAAACCCCTTTGCTTCCAAATCTTTCTCCTATAAAAGGCAATTTGGCCTTTTGATATATAAGTACCTCATTATCTTTTATTCCCAGACCTTTTTCTATAAATACATTTATTCCTCTATAACTATAACTGTTAAATATCTTTTCATTTACTTTAAAATCTTTTATAAATTCTACAGTTATTTCCCTCACATCCATAGAGAAACATCCTCCTGATGCAGAAATGCTCCTTACTACAAAATCCCCTTCTCTTTCCTTTGCATAACTTAAGGCTTTATCTTCAATAGTTATATTCACAATACCGACCCCTTTTTAAATATATTTATTGGTGAAATAAATATATCTCTTTATCATTTTCAATATCAAATACTACATACCCTTCTTTTTTCTCCAATACAGAATCATTTAAAAGTCTTTCTATATCTATAAAAAACTTTTCTATATGATATTTTTGGGATACGTCTATAAGTCCATTCTTAATTTTAGCTTTTATAGATTTTTCTTCTTCTTTATTTCTTTCTCTTATTAAAAAATCTGGAAGCCATTTTTTCTTATTAAATTTCAAGTAATCATACTTTATTATCTCTTCTAATTCAATATTTTTTTCATTTAAACACTCATTTTCAAATTCTATAAATACCTTATAGTAATCTGAGGAAGATATATTTTTATTTAAATATCCCTTATTATAAAAAAACTCCCCAAGTTCATAGTAAAAATCAAAAGCTGTTTCAAATTTAGGTACAAAATAATTTAGTATATTTTTAAATTTGCCAGAATTATAGTATTTATCAAAGACTTCCTCTATTCTTTTCAATATAACAATTTCATCATAACTTATACTATCTGTCTTTAATATCTCATAAGGAGCATAGGGTGAATACACCATTCCCCATTTGGAAACTTCTTTTATCATAGATGAACCTTTTAATAACTTTAAAAATCCAAGTTGAAGAGCCTCTGGCTTTATAGAATATACATCATTAAAAGATTTTTTAAAGGACTCAAAATCTTCTCCAGGAAGTCCTGCTATTAAATCAAGATGCTGATTTATATTGTGATACTTTTGAACTCTCTTCACCCTGTCATATATATAATTAAATTTAACATATCTATTTATATTATTTAACACAGTATCATTTGTAGTTTGTACTCCTACTTCAAGTTGGATTCTTCCTTTAGGAGCTGTATTAAGAAGTTTTATTTCTTCATCTTTTAAAATATCTGCAGAAATTTCAAAGTGAAATGTAGCATCTGTATCTGCATTTATTACAAATTTCCAAATTTCCATAGCAAATTCATAATTACAATTAAAAGTTCTATCTACAAATTTTATTAGCTTTATATCCTTGTCCATTAAAAATTTAAGTTCTTTTTTTACTCTCTCTATATTTAAAAACCTTACTCCTGAACTAGTTGAAGAAAGGCAGTATTTACATTTAAAGGGACATCCTCTGCTAGCTTCATAATACACAATTTTATTTTTCAAATTATCTTCTTTTGTATAGGGAAATACTATCTTGTTCATATCCATCGGTTCTCTTTGTTCATTTAGAATTACATTCCCATTTTGTTTGAAACAAAGACCCTTTATATCTCTCAATTCTAAGAAAAACTCTTTATTATCAACTTTTCCTGAAGTCTCAAAATATTTTGTCCTGAGTTTTACAAATTCATAGTAGGTTTCTTCTCCCTCACCTACTATGACATACTCTCCTGGTATGTTTTCCAAAAATCTATCACTATCATAAGACACCTCAGGTCCCCCATACAAAATTTCCACTTTAGGATTTATAAGTTTAATGAGTACCGCTAAAGATTTTATGTATTCTATATTCCATATGTAACAGGAGAAAGCCACTACATCTGGTTTCTCCCCTATAATTTCCTCTAATACTTTTTCCCTTCTATCATTTATAGTAAATTCCTTTATAGTACAATTATAATTAAGTTTTCTGGTATAAGCCTTTAAATATCTCACTGCTAAATTGCTGTGAATAAATTTTGAATTAAGTGCTGCTAATAGTACCTTCATAATATGAGTCTCCCATCCTTTTTAGTTGTCCTAGCTTTTACAAACCAAGTTCTTTTTTTCAGCCTTTATATAATAAAGTCCGTCAGAATTTCTACATTCTAAAATTTTAAAATAATTGTTTAGTAGTCGTATGGTACTTTCCTTAGAATTATCTTTTAAAATGTTAAAATCCCTTATTTTTATTTTTCTCAGTTTTCCTCCAGGTATTAATATCTTTATATCTGCATTAAAAATTTTTCCATACCATTTATCAATATCCCATATATGAATAATACCATTTTTTGCTAAATGGCTGTGTATATCTTTTATAAAATTTTTCTTTTTAAATTTTACCCATAATTTATTAAAGGAAAATAATAATATACAATTATCATAATAGTCATCTTTTATATTTTTGCCTTCTTCTTTCCCACTTACATATTCCACGTTTATATTATCATTAAATTCCTTATATATATTATAAATTATGCCTTGATTGTCCATACCTATATCCAACAAATTTCCTTTGAATATTTCTTTTTCCATATTTATAAATATATCCTTACTCAATTTAATCACTATCCTTTACCAACATATATAAACAGAGTTAAATCCTTATTATATATGTTCTGTAAAAGTAGGAAAAAGTCCTCCAGTTTATGGAAAAATATTAAAGTTTTTTAGTTCTCCATAGTATTTAATCATAAAGCCTGCTGTAGTTCTCTCAGCTTCTTTTATAATAGTTGCAGCTACTTTAGAATATCTTTCATCTCTAGATTGTATATTTATATTCTTCATATATATACTATTGGCCATTATTGCATTGTTTTTTATAAAATCTTCCACTTTATCATATACTATAGCACCCTCTTCAGCTACAAAAGAATAATCTGTCATAAGCCTTCCTATTATCCACAGCTCAAATCTTCTATGACTGCTCAAAAGTTTGTTATTTACGTGATGAGGAACTGTTACATCTTGAATAAGGTGGCAGGATGCACCAAAATAAAATAGAGCTCTTTCCACTTCTTTATTCTTTAGAAATTGTATTGACTTGTCATAATATTTCTCACATTCTGTAAGTGCATCCGAAAATCCATATAACCCTTTTCCTTTACTCACATGGTAGAAATGATTTGAACTTTTAAAGTCCTGATCTGCCCATGTAACCCCAGCATTTAATCTTTTAACATGTTTTCTAAAAAACTCATACTCTTCCATATAATTATCATTTTTTAATATTTCAATAGCACGTATTATTATAAATTTGTGAACAGTACAGTTAGTTTTCATAATTTTTTTCTTAAGTGGGTTAACTGCAAAAAATATTTTTCTTACAGCACTTCCATAGGTTTTTTCAATTTCTTGTTTCATCTAACTACAATCTCCTCTTTAATTTAAATATATACTTAAATCAACGTCCTTGAACTTTTAAAATTAATATTATTCCAAGTACTGTTGTCATAAGTATGTATGGATAAATATTTCTATTTATTTCTGAAATCTTTTTAATCTTACCTCTTTTTATACTATATAAATAACCTTCTTTACCGTCAAGTAATAATAAAGATTTATCATATATTTTTATACTTGAAATTTTAGATCTTTTATTAAATTTAATTTTCTCCTCTGGTAAACCTGTTCCTCGAAAGCTATATACTATATTATCAATATTATCATAAAAAAATATACAATTTCTATCGTTTAAGTCACCTTTTGAATCCACTGCAAGAGTTCCAATACTACTCACTGTTTTATGCTGATATATAGGAGCTTGTGGATTTGTTGTAGGATGATTGTCCAGTATAAATTGCAGTGGAGAGTTCTTCACACTTTTAAACTTAGGCGAAGTAACTGGATCTCCCCCACTATAATCTGGCCATCCATACCACCTTCCCTTTTTCACTTCATATATATAATCTGTATCCCCAATAACAGGTCTGCTGCCTCTATTTTCCATTCCACCTACAGCACATATTAATTTACTGCTGTCTGTAAAATCCATTCCTGTAACATTCCTTATTCCCCAGGCAAAAGTATCACTTGTTCTGCTTTCCAAATTATATATTATAATACAAGCATTTCCTGGGAAATGTGCTGGAACTATTTGACCTTTTATACTTTTAGTATTATAGCTTTGAAAAGCACCTGTCTTACTCTTCCCAAAATTTATTCCCCCAAGAGTTATATTCTCCGGGCTCATATCATGGGCATAAAGATTGTCATTTACCCACTTATTGTCATCCCCCACTACACCTGAATTAGTAGCAGCACCTATGGAAATATATAAACATCCATTGCTTACTTTTACTAAACTGTCCTTATAATCTCCATAATTAGGCAGTCCCTTTATTAAAATTGTATTTTTACCTTCATTCATATTATAGCAATATATACTATCTCCTGAAGAATAATATAGATTGCCCTTATAATAGTCCATGCTGTGAATATTTAAATTTGAATTCTTCAATATGTCATAACTTTTCCCGCTATCTTTTATAATCTGTATTCTATTACTATATGCTATGTAATAATTTTGTTTTTCATCTTTTGTAAAGTCAACTGCACCTTTTAATCTGGAATACTTTAAATCATAACTTAAAGTATTGTCCTTCATTTGAACTTCAACTTTATAATGAGTTTTAGAAAAATAATTTACAATTACAAAAGTTAACACAAACACAACTGTAGTTGTAAATAAAATTTTTATAATTTTTTTCATATACACTACTCTCCTCAAAATTATAGATCCTAAAATATATATATTAAAAAAGAACCCTGCATATGAATAACTAAATAATTCTTATCATAATTATTAATATTAATTCTAATTTTAATTACGGGAGTTTTTATGAAA
>DAIMMR010000297.1:2909-5020 GCA_036720575.1 Clostridium sp. | reverse complement strand
TATATCTAAGAGTGACCTTTTTTGATGAATGATTAAATGTATCCATAATAAGGCCGATATTGTATCTGTTCGCCTTATAAGTCCAGTATCCCCATGTTTTCCTTAAGCTGTGAGTTCCAAAATTATTTATATGCAGACTTACAGCTGTAGCTTTTAGAATCCTATAAGCTTGTGTGACACTTATGGGTTTATTTAAGCCTTTTCTGCTCTGGAAAATATAAAAAGTTTGTCCAAGATTATTATGCTCTATATAGGTATTTAGAGCTTTCTTAAGGCTGTTATTTAATTTGATTTTCTTTTTTTCAATCACAAGATCGTCCTTGAAACTAAGATAGGAAGTCATTAGATCTTGTACTCTAACTTTAATTACGTCACTAATCCTTAATCCCGTGTTTAATTGAAATTTTGCTAACAGCCAGTCTCTTTCACTTTTATCTTTCAAATGCATGAGCAATGCGTTTATCTTATTTTTATCTCTAATTGGATCCACGACCATCACTTTTCCCTCCTGAAAGCTATGTATTGTTTTTTATATTATATCATAAAAACAATACATTAAAACAAAAAATAATATAAAAATTTAAAGGTAACATAATTTGTGGTATATGCTTATGACTTATATTTGAAATGATGAACACATAGTGGTAAATCATGTTATTATTTGCCCCGCTTGATATTGGTTCTTATTGGGCAGTACTACCTTTTCTTCTATCTATGCCAATGAATATATTTAGGATAATCTATCAGGCCTTTGTTGATATTGTCATGGAATTAGATATATACATTTAAATAAATGGCACATAAATTTAAATGAGTGTCTTTTAATATATAACTTATTTTATAGTAATCAACTCATATTCACGGCTGCCAAGACCTATTTTTTCTGCATGGGCAAGGCAGGTACGCCACTCTGATTCTGGTGTGGAGTTGGTAAAGTGGTCATGATGATCTTTAAAGTTAGGTTTTGACATATTGTCTGATAATTGGCTGTTTGGCAGCGGTGTAGCTGACATACAGGCAGCCACACAGGCCTGATCAAGTGCTAGCGGATCGAATGAAGCGAACATGCCTAGATTTGGTAGGATCGGAGTATCATTTTCGCTGTGGCAGTCACAGTTAGGTGAAACATCTATCACAAGGGAAATGTGAAAGCAAGGGCGGTCATCTACTACCGCTTTGGTGTATTCCGCCATGCGGCAATTCAATTCCTTATTGGCTGCCCAGTTTGTAAATGCGATAGCACCAAAATTACATGCACCTAAGCAGCGTCCGCAGCCTACACAGTTTTCTGTATTGATAGTCATTTTCTTTTTTACATCATCAAACATCAAACCATTATTGGCGCACTCTCTTTGGCATCTGCGGCACCCCTTACACTTCTCCTGTATGATATGAGGTTTACCATTAATGTGTTGATCTTTTTTCCCAGCACGAGATCCGCAGCCCATACCAATGTTTTTGATGGTACCACCGAAGCCGGCTGCTTCATGGCCTTTGAAGTGAGTCAGGCTGATAAGTATGTCAGCATCCATAATTGCATGGCCGATTTTTGCCTCTTTTATGTATTCACCACCTATTACCGGTACTGTGATATCATCGGTACCCTTTAGGCCATCACCAATGATAACGGGGCAGCCTACTGTAAGAGGAGTAAAGCCATTTTCCCATGCACATTCTAGGTGCTCAAGGGCATTTTTGCGGCTGCCAGGGTACAGGGTATTACAGTCAGTTAAGAATGGCTTTCCGCCAAGTTCTTTAACAACGTCGGCTACAGCCTTTGCATAATTTGGACGCAGAAAACCTAAGTTGCCTAGTTCACCGAAGTGCATTTTGATGGCAACGAACTTGTTATCCATGTCGATTTGTTCGATACCTGCTTTTTTAATCAGCTTTTTTAACTTGGTTGGAAGACCTTCTCCAAGTTTTGTACGAAAATCTGTAAAATATACCTTTGATTTTTTCATTATAATCACTCCTGTTTTAAAAAGTATTAATTGATTTTATGTATTTTGTGCGGTGAAATCACCTATATCTTCCTTTCCCTTTAAATTTACTATATCATATTTATTGTAGAGGATAAAGTTAGCTTTAGGTCAAGAGATCTTTTATAA
>DAIMMR010000297.1:0-2809 GCA_036720575.1 Clostridium sp. | reverse complement strand
ATAAAATTGTTCTTTGAAAATTAAGTAATACGGTGTAACATATAACTAATGCTAGTTAATACAGAATAGCAAAATATTATGAAGTTAAAATTAATTGTATAGTACACATATTACAGAAATAGAAGGTGAATTATAAATGGTGGTAAAAGCTATGGAAACAGAAGTATTATATGTTAAAGACTTAAATGCTAATTATCAGAACATTGTAAAAGGCGCAGAATATCTAAAAAAGGGGGAAGTTGTTGCAATTCCAACAGAAACTGTGTATGGATTAGCTGCAGATGCTTTTAATGAAAATGCAGTAAAAAAGATATTTAAAGTTAAAGGAAGACCACAGGATAATCCATTACTGGTACATATATATAAATTAGAACAGGTTTATGATATATGTAAAGATATTCATGAAGATGCAGAAAAAGTATTTAATGCTTTCTGGCCAGGATCAGTAACTTTGATTTTTAATAAAAAAGATTGTATTTCAGATACAGTTAGTGCAGGAATGAAAACCGTGGGAGTTAGATTCCCAAAAAGTGAAATAGCAAGAGCTATAATTAAAGAAAGCGGAACTTTACTAGTAGCTCCATCTGCAAATTTATCAGGGAAACCGTCAACTACCAGTGCTGAGCATTGTTATAATGACTTAAATGGAAAAATCCCTTGTATTTTGGACGGCGGTCCATGTTCAATTGGATTAGAGTCAACAATTATAGACATGTCGACTCCGGATCCAGTACTTCTAAGACCTGGGGCTATAAGCTTGGATGATATACGTAAGGTAATTCCTAATCTTATATATAAAAAGAATTTATTAAGTGTTAAAGGAAATGAAATTCCCAAGGCTCCAGGAATGAAATATAGGCATTATGCGCCAGATGCACCAGTAACATTGGTTAAAGGAGATTATGCAAAAACATCTAAATGGATTAAAGAAAATGCAAATGAAGATAATGCTGTAATTTGTTTTCAGGAATTTTTAAAAGATTTTAAAAATTATGAGCATGTATATAGCTTAGGAAGTTTTAAAACGTTAAATGTAGCAGCACAAAAGACATTTGATTTGCTTAGAGAATGTGATAAATTGAATGTAAGTCATATTTATGTGCAAGCACCTAAAGACAGTGGCTTAGGAAATTCTATAATAAATAGATTAGAAAAAGCAAGTGCAGGGGATGTTATTAATATATAAATTAACTATAAAAATCAAATAATTGATTGGAGCACCGCATTATTCATAAATTGAATTCTGAGGTGTTTTTTACAATGAAGTAAGAAGCAAATAAAAATTATCAAGTGCTTAGTTTTGATTTACCTGAACATGGTGATCGCAAGAATGAAGCCTATGCTTGTAAAGTTCAAAACTGTGTTAAAGACCTTAATACTATTATGAATTATGCTCAGTCATTATCAAATAATATAAGTGTATTTGCTTGTAGTATTGGGGCATATTTTACTCTATTAGCATATAAAGATAAGCTGCTCAAACAGTGCTTATTTTTATCTCCTGTAGTAAATATGAAACGTATTATAAATAATATGATGACATGGTTTAATGTAAGTGAGAATAGACTTAAATCAGAAAAAGAAATTTCAACACCTATTGGACAAACACTCTATTGGGACTACTACTGTTATGTAAAAGAACATCCTATTGCTGCTTGGAATAAACCAACTTCAATTCTTTATGGTTCAAAAGACAACTTATGTGAGTTTGATGTGGTAGCTTCATTTGTAAAACGCTTCAACTGCAACTTACAGGTTATGGAACAGGGAGAACATTATTTCCATACTGAAGAACAACTACAATTTTTAAGACAGTGGATTAAGAAATATATCCAGGGCTAAGGAGTGTAATACTTAGTAAATCTATTGAGTAATGTTCTGATTCTTGAAGTATAATTGTCTTTGCACAGAAAAATTAAGAGAGTGCCAATTAAAGATTATTTATATTTATGAAAGAAGGTAGAATAATGGCAAGCGTTACAATACGTATGGCAACTAAATCAGATGCAAAAGAAATTTTAGCTATATATGCACCTTATGTAAGGAATACTGCAATTTCTTTTGAATATGATGTTCCATCTGTTGAAGAATTTACTGAGAGAATTAATAATATAGTAAAAAAATATCCATATATAGTAGCAATAGATAACAATCAGATTATTGGTTATGCATATGTTTCGTCATTTAAGGAGCGAATTGCATATGATTGGGCTGTTGAAACTACTATATACCTAAGTCAGGATTGTCGAAGTAAAGGCGTAGGCAAAAAATTGTATTTAGCTTTGGAAGAAATATTGAAGAAACAAAATATTCTTAACCTGAATGCGTGTATAGCCTATACATCTACTGAAAATGCATATCTTACCAATGCCAGTACATATTTTCATGAGCATTTAGGATATAGGAAAGTTGCACATTTTACAAAATGCGGATACAAGTTTGGAAACTGGTATGATATGATTTGGATGGAGAAAATTATCGGAGAGCATTCTCCAAATCCAAAACCAGTTATTCCAATTTCAGAATTAAAGTTAATTTGACTTATAATATTTTCAAATTTGAAAAAATCTAAAAATATTATTTTAATACAAAAAATAAATCTTTCACTCGGAAGAGTGAAAGATTTATGGTAAAATTAACATATGAGAAAATACATTAATTTACACAAAAATTATACTTCAATTAGCGGAAATTATCAATTAAAACTTCCACTAAATATTGAGTACATGATTCCAGATGATGATTCGGTGCGTTTGCTAAGTCAATTTATTGAGGAGATGGATTTAACAGATTTGTATTCGACTTACTC
>DAIMMR010000296.1:0-5028 GCA_036720575.1 Clostridium sp. | reverse complement strand
GGTGAACTCCATTTTCATTTATTATATTAACCAGTATAGCTGTACCATATGTTGGTAATCCATTACCAGCTACTGGATCATTTTTCAATGTTGTGATTTTTTCTATAGATACTTTTTTTACTTTTTCTTTATCAGCTAATTCTACTTTTCCAGTTCCTTTAACTACAATAGCTTTTAAGTTTTTAGATCCCATAACTGCACCAACACCGCCTCTTGCTGCGGTTCTATCTACATCATTCATAACTGCTGCCATAAGCGATAATCTTTCACCACCAGGTCCTATACATAGTACCTTTGATCCTTTTAGAGTTACTTTTTCCAACTCTTTTGTAGTTTCTGATGTAACTTTTCCCCAAAGCTCTGATGCATCTTTAATTTCTACCTTGTCATCTACTATTTCAACATAAACTGGTGAATCAGCTTTATCTTCTACTATTATCATATCCCATCCAGCCTTTTTTAAGTCTACTCCCCATCTTCCACCTGAATTCGAAATTGCTATAGTTCCTGTAAGTGGTGCTTTAGTAACTACCATAAATCTTCCACTAGTTGGAACTGGAGCTCCAGTTAACGGACCTGTTACAATTATAAATTTATTTTCTGGTGATAATGCATCTATTTTAGGATCTATTTCATCAAATAAAGTTTTAACTCCTAAGCCCCTACATCCTATAAACTTTTTAGCTTTGCCTAAATCTAAATCTTCTGACTTACAAGTTCTTTCCTTTAAATTGATTCTTAATACCTTGCCATTGTAACCGTACATAAACGAATTCCTCCTAAAAGTATATTTGTATATATTTAAAGCAAGAACCATGCCAAAGTTTTTTACCTATGCTAATCATACTCATTTCAGCATTTTAGGTCTTATGTAAACGATTGTTGTTCCAAAGAGGATCTATAATAGTGTTACGTTTTGGGATCATGATCCAGTGTGGAACAGTAAATATTATATTTTTTAATTTTTCTATAAAGAGTGTTTCTGCCTATTCCCATAGCCTTGGCAGCTAAAGTGACATTTCCCTTAAACTTTTTTATTACATTTTCTATATGTGATTTTTCTAAACTCTCAAGGTTCATATTAAACATAAAATCTTCATCATAGTATATATAACTGCCTTCCCTTTTACGTTCTTTATATAAACTCTCTGTCTCAATAACACTCTCATCTACATACTCAATATTTACAAAATATTCAATAATATTTTCTAATTCTCTTATGTTTCCAGGCCAATCATATTGTACTAATTTATTCATTTGGTCATCAGTAATTTCTACTTTTCTTTTATTTAATTTTCTACTTATTCTATTCATATAATAATCAACTAATATACAAATATCCTCTTTTCTATCCTTTAAAGAAGGAAGATGAATAGGAAGAACATTTAATCTATAAAATAAATCTCTTCTAAAATTTCCATTTTCAACTTCCTCCTTCAAATTTTTATTTGTAGCTGCAATTATTCTAACATTTATGGGCGTTTGTTTGTATCCTCCAATCCTTACAATTACTTCTTCTTCTATAACTCTTAATAACTTTACCTGCATTTCAACAGGCATTTCACCTATTTCATCTAAAAAGATAGTTCCACCACTTGCCATTTCGAATTTACCTGGGTTTCCTCCCTTTTTAGCTCCTGTAAAAGCACCTTCCTCATATCCAAAAAGTTCAGACTCTATAAGTTTTTCCGGAATTGCACCACAATTAACAGCCATAAAAACATTTTCTTTTCTATCACTGTAATTGTGTATAGCCTGAGCAAAAATTTCTTTTCCTGTACCACTTTCTCCTGTTATCAATATAGTAGACTTACTATTAGCTATCTTTTTAGAATACTCTATTATCTTTAAAAAGTTTTCATTTTTCCCTATTATTTTGTCAAAAGTATATATTGCCCTACCTTTTAACCGCTTTTCTTCTAATTTTCTTTCCTTTTTTATTTCTTTAAAAACAACTATGATTATCCTGTCATCCATTTTTTCTTTGTATAATACATATATACTTAAATTTAATTTAAGTATATTGTTAATAGATTTTACGGTAGTTTCTATATCCTCTTGAATGTTTGTATTATGTATGTTATTTATTATATTACTCCAATTATCTAACATATCTTCGATATTCATATTCATTATAAATTGAGAGCTATATCCAGTAATTTCTAGTAAAGTAGTGTTCACAAATTTAATTTCTCCATAAGTGTTACAAACCATAATTCCTTCAGGTATAGATTCAAGAAATCCTTCAAAGCTTTGTCTACTACTATTGAGATTTATCATAACAACTGAATTTCATCTCCTGACCTTATCCAACCAAAATTTAATACTCTTGTAAATATAGTTACAATGGATACAACTTTGCTCTTATGATAGATCTTATTCAATTTGATCTGTATATTTACTATACACGTATATTTATATTTCTATACATATAATTAATGCTATAATCATATACTTACATTTAGTGTATGTAAATTTATAAGTTGAATTAATTATTTTTTAAATATTAGTTAAAGTAGAAGGAGATTTCTTATGTTAAAATTACGGAAAAATTTACATTTTAAAACATTATTGATTATATTATTTTGTATTGTTATGATGTTTACTATGAATGCATGTTTAAATCAAAATCAAACTCAAACTCAAACTCAAAATAAAAATAAAAGTATAGTATTGGCAACTACAACAAGTACCCAAGATTCAGGACTTTTAGATTACTTGCTTCCAAAATTTGAAAATGATACGGGAATTAAAGTTAAGGTACTTGCCAAAGGAACTGGTGAAGCTATGGAAGTTGCTAAACGTGGGGATGCAGATGCATTGCTCGTACATGCAAAAGAACAGGAATTACAATTTGTTAAAGAAGGATACGGAACTGAAAGGCTTGAAGTAATGTACAATGATTTTGTAATCGTAGGTCCAAAAGATGATCCTGCAAAACTTAAAGAAAAAACTCCAAAGGATGCAGTAGCTGCATTCAAACTAATTAGCAGTAATAAATCTCCCTTTATATCAAGAGGAGATAAATCAGGTACTAATACAAAAGAAAACAGCATATGGAAAGAAGCCGGAATAGTTCCTAGTGGTGCGTGGTATATTTCAGCAGGAAAAGGAATGGGTGCAGTACTTCAAATGGCAGATGAAAAGAAAGCTTATACCTTAACAGATAGGGCTACATACCTATCTATGAAAGATAAATTAAATTTAACCGTCGTCACTGAAAAAGGAAGTAAACTATTAAATCAATATTCATTAATAAGGTTAAACCCAAAGAAAAACAAAATTAAAACTGACGAGTCAAACGAATTTATCAAATGGATGCTCTCTAGTAAAGGTCAAAAACTCATAGGTGAATACGGCAAGGATAAGTATGGCATATCACTATTTGTGCCTAATGCAAAAAAATAGGTAATTAAATGAGCTATTTAAGAGAAGTTATAGAAATAACATTATTATCCTTGTTTGTTTCAATTACGTCTACATTAATGGCCTCAGCAGTAGGTATGACTCTAGCCATACCTACTGCTTTAAAGAACTTTAGGCTAAAAAAACACATTGTAAGATTGTTTGAAACTCTTATGAGTATTCCACCAGTATTAATGGGCTTAGTTGTATATCTTCTTCTTTCTAGGAAAGGACCTTTAGGTGCTTTTAAACTGCTATTTACTCCTACTGCAATGATTATCGCCCAAAGCTTGCTTGTATTTCCAATAATATTTGGGCTTACTGTTTCAACAATAAGCATCCGTGGAATAGAAATAAAAAAAAATTGCATAGCTCTAGGTGCAGAAAATAGGGATACTTTAATTTTAATCGTAAAAGAATGTAAATCTCAACTTTTGTCTGTAGTAGCAGCTGGTTTCGGAAGAGCAATTTCTGAAGTTGGTGCAGTTATGATGGTAGGTGGAAATATAAAAGGTGAGACAAGAGTTATGACTACTTATATAGCTTTAGAAACAGGTCAAGGTAACTTTAATGAAGCTATAACAATAGGTTGTATATTACTTATTGTTTCTTTTATGGTTAACTTTATTTTACATAAACTCAGTAAAGCAAATAAGTAATATAAAAAGCTTTTGACAACACTAGTAAATAAAAGTAGGTGAATACATGAATATTAGAGTACTAAACAGTAGTAAAGAATTCAACGGAAAAGAAGTCCTCCATATAGATGAGTTAGATTTTAAAGAAGGATATACTTATGCACTTATGGGTTTAAATGGCAGTGGCAAAAGTACTTTTTTGCAATGCATTTCAGGACTTGATACATTCACTAGGGGAAAAGTAAGTTATGATAACTACAATTCTATTGATTTTGTAAAAAAAAATATTTCAGTCATGCTTCAAAAACCATACTTATTTAATTGTTCAGTGCTTGAAAATATAACAATGGGGTTAAAGTTTAGAAAATTTAGTAAGGAAATAATTGAAAAAAGAATAACTACTTATTTGAAATACTTGGTAGTAGATGATTTACTGCATAAAAATGCTAGAGAACTATCAGGCGGAGAACAAGAAAAAGTAGCACTACTTAGGACAGCTATTTTGGAAACTGAGGTAACTTTTTTGGATGAACCTACTGCTAGTATGGATATTGAAAATATTTTAAGATCTGAAAAGCTAATAAAAACTATGTCTCAAGAAAAAAGAACAGTTATTTTAGTCACCCACGATTTATTACAAGCCGAAAGGGTAGCAGATTACATTATATTTATGGACAAAGGCAAAGTCATTGAGCAGGGTGAAAAATATGAAGTTCTTAATTTCCCAAAACACAAGCTATTAAAACAAATTTTTAAAAACAATAATATAAAAGACATATGAGGCTGAAAAAAAACAGGTGTCAAATCAATAGCACCTACCCTAAAATCTACAACAGCCTCTCTCTTTCCTCTCTGCATAAAGAATTTACACCTCTATTTTATATTTTTTAATCTTGCTGTATAAAGTATTTCTTCTTACACCCAGTGCTGCTGCTGAATGTGTTATATTCCCCTTAAATTTCTTTAATACTTTAATTACATGTTC